>NZ_CM001376.1:318291-418909 GCF_000237805.1 Jonquetella anthropi DSM 22815
GGCAGGGATAACCGCTGAAGGCATCTAAGTGGGAAGCCCCCCTCGAGATGAGATATCTCACAACGGAAGGTTGGTAAGGCGTCCCTGAGACGAAGGGATAGATAGGTCGGGAGTGTAAGAGCCGCGAGGTTTTTAGCTGACCGATACTAATACGCCGAGGCCTTTTCCTTTTAACTTGCTTCGAGAGAAACTGCTAAAGACCGTTAGTGGAATTAGGACTGGAAAGGATAGAAGACGTGGCAGAGTGAGTTTGAAGAGGTGTAAACTGCTTTTCGATAGACGGATATGCGGTTGGTGATTAGCGGAGCGGGTCCACCCGGAACCATGCCGAACCCGGAAGTTAAGCGCTTCAGCGCCGATGGTACTGCGATTCAGTTCGTGGGAGAGTAGGTCGTTGCCAACCCATATTTGAGGAAGTCGGAACCTGAATATTCAGGTTCCGGCTTTTTTTGTGTCTGTGTATTTGTGTCAGGGCGAGGAAAAAGGACGAGAGTGTACGGTTGAAAGGGGAAAGTGTACTCAGAACAGAGTTTGAAGATAGAAGAGCGTCGCGAGAAAACAGAGAAGAAAGAAGAGTTAAAGCGGGATTCCTTTTTCTATTTTCTATTCTTCTGTCCCAAACCGATTTTCTTCTCGCCTTTTTTCGCTGTGTCGAAAAGGAAGCGGCGATTCGCCCGTGGGACGTTCGTTCGGTTGTCACGTGTCAGTTTGCTGGGCGTTGATTGCCCGTTCTTGATTTGTGCGGCGCCGGGGCGCGCCGCTCATCTTAAAAATAAACTTGGTGTTCTGTCGCCTTTACGGATTCGCTCCGCGAATTAGAAAGGGAAGAGCGCCCAGTACGCGAAGCGTCGCGAGAAAGAGAAGAAAGAAAGCGGAGAGAAAATCGGGGCGAAGACAGTCGCCTTGCCCGTGTGCGGGGAACGCCGGAAAAGAGAAGAACTAGCGCTTTCGCTGTCGCGTGGCGTGTTTCGAGAGGAACGTTCTGTGGCGATTTAAGGTAGAAAAGTCACCTGTTGAGATAAAAAAAGAACTCTTCGTTTAGATTATGAGAGCTAAAAGAAGAAAATACCGCCGCGCGGATCCTCTTTGACAACCCGCGCGGCTTTTTTGTGCCTGACCTTCTGACCGTACCGCTGACGGCTCCTTTTTTCGTGTGGTATTTGTTCGTTCGCCTTCGGCTCGTTGGCGATGAACGTTTGTCAGGGCGTTTTTTGGTCTTCGGGCCGTGTTCGCCCGGCGGTCGGGTGGCGGGTGCAGAAAGTTTTGTCAGCTCGAGTGGTGGTTACCGGCTCGGGGAGCGTTTTCGGGGCCGCGGGGTAGTTGTTCGGTCGTTGGGCGTTTGGCCGTCGGTCGTTCGTCAGCCGACGGACGCAGAAGGTTTATCGGCTCGTCGGACGATTCGATGTTAGAGAGCGTTTTTTGTGGCGGCCGGGCTTATCGGCCGTTGGACATTTTCCCTTTCGAGGGCGGCTTGGGGCAACCCGCGCGGCTTTTTTGTGCCGACCTAGCTGTGCGGCAGACGGTAAGTTCTCTGGTTGGCGTGGTTGTTGCTGGTTTGCTGTCCCTTGGCGGGGGCGCCAGCGGTTCATTGGCTGTTTACGAGTGCACGGAGTGGTCATCGGGGCAGCGATTGGTTGTTGGGGCGCGAGCTGGACGTCAGGGCGTTTTTGCTTTTGAGCGCGCGAACGGTTTTTGAGGCCAAGACGATTTATTGGGCCGTTGTGGCTTTCTCAGCTAGGGCGGCGGGTTCTAGTTTGCTGTCCTTTGGTGAGGCCACAGGAAGGGGGCGAGGCAATGAGGCTGTCGCTGGCTTGCTGGCTATTGGCGACGTCGCAAACGGTCACCTGCTCAGAGACTGATTACGAGGCCACGGGCGGTAATCGGCTTGGCGACCGCTTGTGAGGCCGCAATCGGTTTATCAGGTCGGCGGTTGTTCCCAACTTCCAGAACGTTTATCGCGGTAGCGTGCGGTTGCGAGGGCGCAAACGGATTATTGGCTCGGTGGCGGTCATGAGGGAGCAGACGGTATATAGGCTCGCTGGGGAGTTTCGGCGGCCCATTGTGGTTTTCGCGGCTCATAAGACGGTTTCAAGTTCGCGGGCGGCGCTCAATTTAGCGCTCCGATTGCCGCCGCGTGCGGTTTATTAGCTCATTGGTCGTTTGCCAAGCGGCTTTCGGAGCGCGGGTGGTTATCGCCCCGCCGGGGGCCGCTTGGCGATCTAATCCGGGCGAAGAGAGTGCCTTCAAAAGGAATAGGCTATACTTAACAACGGGACGACGCTCTTTTTGCCGCCAAGGGCGCAGGGTGGAAGAGGCCCTGTTTTCGGCCAGCGACGCGGGCTAGCAAGCGGCAGGGCGCTCGTGAACGAGGGGGGACCGATGATGAGGCGAAAGGACCGGGAAGTTCTGTCAAAAGAGTGGATGGAAGATGTCATTCGCGAGGCGCTCTACATGGAACTGGCGATGTCAGACGACGGCGAGCCGTATGTCATTCCGCTGAACTACGGCTACAGCGACGGCCGTTTTTACGTCCACGGGGCGATGGCCGGACGGAAGGTTGACGCGCTGCGTAAAAACCCGCGCGTGGCCTTTAACGTCCTCAGCGGGGTTCAGATCGTGCCCCGCCCGCGCAAGCCGGGTAAGCTGTGGTGCGTTTACCGCAGCGTCTGCGGCACCGGGACGGTCCGTTTCCTGACCGACTTGGAAGAAAAACGCCGCGCGGTCGCCGTTTTAAAAGACCATTACAGCGACGGCAACGTTGACTATATGAGCCGGGACGAAGCGATGAAAAAAGTGGTGAACGTCTTTGTCGTTGATGTGGAAGAGATGACGGGAAAAACGAAAGGCTACCCCAACCCGAGCAACCCCGCCGCGCCGCTATTTGAAGAGCCGGGGCAGCGCGCAGGCGCGCCCTTGGAAGGCTCAGAACAGTGAAACAACGGGCCAAACGGCAAACGCCTTCGCGTGCTGTTGCGGCGGCCGAACAAGATCTGCTGACGGTTCGTCTCGCTGCGCGGCACTTGCCGACGTGTCAGACCCTCGCCTCATGAGGGACAGCGCAACTCGATAACCGCTCGGCGGTCGGTCGTCAGCTCATTTTCGGCTTGCCAGCTCGCTAACCCTTCGCCGGGCCATTGTTCAGTCGCCAGTCCGGTTTCGGGCCGCCAGTTCACGGGGCATTCGCCGGGCCGTCAAAGGCCCGCCAGCTCGGCGGCGGTTCGTCGGCCCGTCGGTCGCTCGGCCGTTTTCGGCTTGACAGCTCGCTAACCCTTCGTCGGGCCATTGTTCGGTCGCCAGCTCGTTTTCGGTTCGCCAATTCACGGGGCATTCGTCGGGCCGTCAACGGCCCGCCAGCTCGGCGGCGGCTCATCAGCTCGGCGGTCGGTCGTCAGCTCATTTTCGGCTTGCCAGCTCGCTAATCCTTCGCCGGGCCATTGTTCGGTCACCAGTCCGGTTTCGGGCCGCCAGATCACAGAAGATTCACCGGGCCGGAAGTTTTTCCCGGCTCCAATCTGCCCGTTGGTCGGCGTTTGAATAGAGGGCGAGACGGAGAGCACGGCCCCCGGTCGGCGTATCAAGCCCGCGCTCGGGCGTCGGTTTGGTGTCAGGAAGTTCGGCGGGTCAGCGGCTATTGGCTTGCGTTCGGTTTGTCAGCTCCCGCGGCGGTTGGCCGTTTGTCTTCCCTTCGCTTGTCCGGTAAGGGACGGCGGTTCCTTCGCGGGCGTTCGTTCGGTTGCCCCATGCCAGTTTGCAGGGCGGTTATCGGGCCGTTCTCCGTTTGCTTAGCCCGCGCTCGGCTCTCAGGCCGCGCTCGGTTCGCCGCTCTGTGAGGCGGTTATCGCTTCGCGGCCGGTTCGTCAAATCGCGGAGCGTTTACATGCCCGTCCCCCGTTTGTCGGGGCGCGTTCGGACGGCGGCTCGCTCACCATCAGTTCGGCGGGGCCTTGGTTCTTGCCCTGTTGTCTTTTTTGCCTGTAGGACGTTTATCAACTCGTCGGGCGTTTGCGGAGCGGGACAGCTCTGTTGCTTCTCCGGCGGTTTCCCCCGGCTTGCTTGCCGGCCAATCGTTTCCCCCTGCGGCCCGTGGAGGGCCGGCCCGGCGGCGCGGGAGAGGGCTCGTGAAAGCCGGACGGCCTGTATAAAATTTTGTCCCGTTTCAAGGGCGATTTTCGTCGGCTCAGCCGCTCAAATGGCATGGCGAGTTCGGACCGAACGGCGCGGCGGTTATTGAATCGGCTGCCATTGCCGATGTGATCAGACGGCGGGGCAAATGCCGCCTTTGACGCCTAAGAGACGAGCTTTCAAAGGACTTGGAAAAAGTTAGGGATAAATCCTAAAAACGCGTCCCCCCGTAGGAAATCCATTTGACAGGTTAGGAAAAAGAAGTAAAATTCACTAACAAAGTTATGTGTAGTTTGTGAGAGGGCCGTCGGATCGGGAGCTGAAACTGTTATAAAATCCGGCGGCGCTTTGTCTACTGTACGACGGTGGATTTTGCCGGTAAGGCGGTGTTTGCATAAGTACCCGCGAAACTCGAAGAGGATGAACTTTAGGGAAGTCACGGCCACTGGCTGATAGTTTTCGCTGACGTGGCGCAGGATCTAGGGGGATGACCAACGAAGAAAGAAGCAAGAAAAACGGTTCAGGACGCTGGGTCTCGTCTCTCTCGGACGACTGGAGGGCCACCGGGGCAATTATTGCGGTCTTGATCTAAGAGGCTGTCGTGGGATTATCAGCTCTTTTTTGCGGCGTTTCGCTCGGGCTAAGGTGAAACGGCGTCTTTTTGTGTCGTTACCCGTAGATAAGCTGCGGCGATCAGCGCTGCAGGTGTTCTGTTTTGGAGGGTTTAATAATGAAAAAAGTCAGAGCAGCAGGAAAATCGCGTTCTCTCCGTTGGGCGGCTTCTGCAGCCGCACTCGGGCTGTTCGCCTTCGTCGGCTCTTACGGAGCTGACCCAGCGCTGGGGGCGACAATTACCGGTATAGGCAGTCTACACCCTATCATCGTGTATTCGAACACTCCGAGAAATACCGAAGAGGGCTTCCCTAATGGAACCAGGCCGACTATCGGTTCAGCAGAGAACTCCATTGCCATGGGGTTCGGTTCCAATATTGATACCGGGTATAACAACATAGCTATCGGCGTGAATGCCACGATTAGTAGAGGGGTTCAACACACTACCGCAAATGCTATAGCCCTCGGCGCATCCTCGTTAGTCACCGCGGGCGGTGACATGGCGGTAGGGCGGGCGGCCCAAGCTTTAAGTGACAACGCTGTTGCCATAGGGACGATGGCAACAGCTTCCGGCAAGAACTCATTTGCCTTGGGCAGCTCATCTCAGGCGATGGGAGAAATGTCCTTCGCTTCTGGATTTGGGTCAAAGGCCTCCGGTACTTCATCGTTTGCGTCTGGGTACTACGCTCAGGCAAACGGCAATTCGTCAGTGGCGGTCGGCGGCCTGTCGGTCGCTGGGCAGCAATACGGTACCGACTTCTCGACGGCGATCGGCTATAACGCGCAGGCTCTTGCAATGGGCTCGGTGGCTATCGGCTACAACTCGATGGTATCCGCCAGCGTGAATAACTCGCTGGCCATCGGCTCGGGAACGGTGCTGAGTACGCCTGTGGCTGACGGGCAGTACGAGGCGTTTACCCACCAGAAGCTCAATGATACGACGAACGGCATGCTGGCCATCGCCAACGAGGGGACGCCCCGGCGAATCATCGGCGTGGCCGGCGGCGTGAATGCGACCGACGCGGTCAACGTAAGGCAACTACAGTACGTGAACAACAACTTGGCAAAGTCAATTGGCGGCGCCTTGTACACAGGGTACGCGTCGGACAACACGACGTATCAAGCGCCTGACTTCGTGATTGGGGCCGCGACGTACCACACGGTAAAAGAGGCGGTTGAGGCCGCTCAGAACCGATATTTCAGCGTTTCGAGCACTAACAAGACGGATGGTTCCAACTACAACAACAACGGCGCCTCGGGGGTTGATTCGGTCGCCATCGGGCCGAGCGCTCAGACGAAGAATGCAGACAACGCGCTGGCTATCGGCAGCGGCGCGTCGGTTACTGTGTCGGGCG
Source organism: Jonquetella anthropi DSM 22815 (assembly GCF_000237805.1). Classification (GTDB taxonomy): domain Bacteria; phylum Synergistota; class Synergistia; order Synergistales; family Dethiosulfovibrionaceae; genus Jonquetella; species Jonquetella anthropi. The sequence goes on from NZ_CM001376.1 coordinate 324,381, forward strand.
GCGTCGCTCTGGGGTCCGGTTCGGTTGCTTCAGACGCTTCGGGCGTCGGCTCGGCCGCGTATCTCGGCAGCGCCGCAAACGTGGCGGCGACGGCCAAGGGGACGGCCGGCGTCCTGTCGGTCGGCAGTTCAGCAGCCACCCGTCAGATCGTCAACGTGGCGGCGGGCAGCCGGGACACCGACGCGGTCAACGTGGCCCAGCTCAAGGCCGCCGGTGTGAACGTGGCCGGCGGGAGCAACGTTGTGTCGGTGTCGCCCTCGTCGGACCCCAAGACCGGCGCGACGACCTACACGGTGAACGTTGACCTGTCGAACTACGCGCAGACAAACGGAAGCAACATCACGAATCCGGCCACGTGGGCTGGAAAGCTGGGCACAGGGACAATTAACGGCACGACCGACGGCGGACTGGTGACAGGAACCACCGTGAAAGGGGCGTTGGCTCCGTACGCCAAGACGGCGGCCCTGCCGAAAGTTGCCGTGACCGGCGCCCCGCTGATGATGAAGACTGATACGGACGCGGCCGGATCAACCACCTACACGGTGGGAATCGACCTGTCGAATTACGCCCAAACGAACGGAAACAACATCACTGACCCGACCGCGTGGGCCGGGAAACTGGGCAGCGGAACCATTGGCGGAACAACGGACGGCAACCTCGTCACCGGGACGACGGTGAAAAACTACGTGGACGGCCGCCGCACGCAGGTATCCAGCGCCGACAGCCGAGTGGTTGTTACAGATGAGCCTATCGGAACCGGCGGCACCATGTACAAGGTAGCCCTCAAAACAGACCAGTTCAAAATCAAGTACAGCGGCGACGGCGACACGACCGGAGAAAACGCTCTGGACGATCGGACCGCCTTCGTCGGCACGCCGAACCAAATTTCCACCGTCGCTGAAAACGGCAAAGTTACCTTTAAGCTGGACGACGTCGTCACCATCGGCGGCTCTGGCGGCCACCCTGTGACCGTTAACGGAACGGAAGGAAACATAATCGGCCTGACGAATACCGGTTGGAACACCGATAACCCCGTGATCGTTTCCGGCCGGGCGGCTACAGAAGACCAGCTGTCCGCAGTCAACGAAAAGGTCAAACAGGCCGCCGTTGCGGCGTCGGGCAAAATTGCCTTCTCCGGCACGACCGGCAAAGCGGACGTCGGACTGGGCGAAGGCCTCACGATCACCGGCGATTTAGCCGCGAACGCCGACGCCTCGTCGGACAACCTTCGGGCCAGCGTGACCGGCTCCACGTTAAAAATAGAAATGAGCACCGCGCCCACCTTCAAGAGCGTGAACGCGGAGACGCTTCATGCCGATAACAAGGTAACAGTCGGCTCGGCCGGTGCGCCCACGACGACCATCACGCCGGCTGGCGTGGACACCAACAAACTGACCGTCGGAACCGTGACGATTGACAAGACGACGAACAAAATCACCGGCCTGCCGGCGGACGCCGGGACGGGAGAAAGCGAAGCCGTCAGCGGCAAATACCTCAAAGACCAGCTGAAGACCGTCAGCGACACGGTCGCGGCGTCGTCCAACCTGTCCTACGCGGGGGACAGCGGCAACGGCAAGGTGAACCTGTCCACCGGAACTTTGTCGGTCAAGGGAGACGACAAAAACATTGCCACGGTCGCCGACGCGGCCGGGAACGTCACCGTCAGCCTGAAGGACAAAATCACCCTTGGGGCAGCGGGGACTGGCATCGTGCTTGACGGGGGGCATGCTTCCGCGGAGTTTGGCCCGTCGATCAAGATCAACGAAAGCGGCAACGGCCGGATCAGCGGATTACACCCGGCGATCGAAAACGGCCAAGCTGTGACCTATGAACAGCTCGAAAGGGTGGCGGCGTCATTCGGAGCTAAAAGCACCATAACAGCAGATGGCAAGTTCGTCAGGCCGACATACCTCGTGTCAGCCACCACGTCGGCGTCGCGGGTGTACCACAGCGTGGGCGAAGCCCTGACGGCGATCGACCGGGGAACGGTCGGCTCGCTGGTGGCAGTGGAGAAGGACTCGGGCGACGGAACCCGGCTGGTCTACTTGGAGAACGTCGGCCCAGCTGAAGATAAGACCGGCTTCTTCCGGCGAACCGACCTAGTCGATAAGAACAGTGGGAAGTTGCTACAGCCCAAGGAAATCACGGCGAATCCGCTTTCTCTGGATAAGATTTCCTACGCCCTAGCTAACCCGGCCACCGGCATGACCAGCACGCCGGTGAAGATCCAAAACGTCGCGGCCGGGACGCTGGAGGACGACGCGGTCAACGTGAGCCAGCTGAAAAAGCTTGGCCTTGACCCGAGCGCGACCGCGGTAAAGCCGGTCGTCACCTACGACGATGACCAAAAGAAGACCGTCACGCTGGGCGATACGAACAGCAACCCGTATAACGAGGCTACTCACCTAGGCGGCGTGAAGATTACCAACGTGGCGGAAGGCGTGAACCCGGGCGACGCGGTGAACATGCACCAGCTGAAAGTCGTGTCGGATAAAGTTGACGCCGGCTGGAACCTGCAGGACGGAGCTACCTCTCCTGTGAAGAAAAATATTGCTTCCGGCAACGTGGTGGCAGTGACCGGCGACAAGAATATTTCCACGGCGTTGTCCGGCGACGGAGAAACGAAGACTCTGAATATTTCCCTGTCCGACAGTCCCAAGTTTGGGAACGTGACGATCAACGACGCCGGATCGGGCAGGATCACCGGCGTCAAAGCGGGCGCCAATGACACCGACGCGGTCAACGTGAGCCAGATCAAGAGCCTCGCCCAAGTGCTGAACGTGACGGTCGACCCCGCGACGGGCGTCGTGTCGAGCGAGCCGAAGTATCAGGTGGGCGGCCACGAGTACAACACCGTCAACGATGCAATTAACGCGGTGACCTCGATCGGCACGAAGCTGGCGTTAAACGGGGTGCAGAAGGGAGATCTCCTGCACGGGAACACGCTGGATATCGGGAAGGTAGACGGCAAGAACCTCGAGGTCTCCTATTCGGAAACTGATGACGTCAAGACGTATCAGTTCAGGGTGGTTGACGCCCCGACGTTCAACGGCAAGGTGACGGCACAAGGCTTTGACGCAGGGAATCAGAAGATCGTCAACGTAGCCAAAGGAACGGAGGCTACTGACGCGGTCAACTACGAGCAGCTGCAGTCGGTGCTCAACAGCGTGACGAGTAGCGTGACGACCCGCATTGACATCAACGCGCCGGTGAACTACGTGGCAAAGCACGCGACCACGACGCCCGGTCAGCCCGACGAAGAGCAGGTCCGAATCGTAGAAGTAACTGAGAATGGTGCTACAGTAAAAAAGGCGTACTTCCTGAGTGATTTGGATGACACGGGACACCCCAAGCCAGCCGCGCAAGATATCCCGTTCAATGACGTTTACACGTCGGTTATCGGCTTGGACACGACGACGCACGCGCCGTCGATCGACAAAAATGTCCGGCTGTCTAACGTGGGCAAGGGGCTCGTCGACGACGACGCGGCCAACGTGAGCCAGCTGAAAAAGTTCGTTCAGGCGCTGGGCGGTGGCATGACGTTTGATGAGCAAACCGGTGACATTTCGGACCTGACGTATCACGTGCCCGGAAGGGTATTCAACAACGTGGGTTCCATGGCGATCGCCGCCAAGACCGGGTCGATTGGGCCGATCGTTTACACACTGAACGACGGCGAGCGGCTCGTGTACCTGAAAGACCCGAAGGGGAACAACTCGGGTGACGGCGCCGGCTTCTATAAGCTGAGCGACGTGAACGAGGACGGCGTCAGCCTCAAGAACGTCGGTGCTGCTCCGGTGGAGTCGACAAACATTAAGCTGTCGCTGGTGAACCCGAGCAACGTGAAGGATTCGGCGATCGGCTCGTTGGTCGTTTTGGGCAACGTGGCTCCCGGGTCGGCGGATACCGACGCGGTGAACGTGAGCCAGCTGAAAAAGCTTGGCCTTGACCCGAACGCGGCAGCTCCAGCAGTGACCTATGATAACGACCAAAAGAAGACCGTCACGCTGGGCGACACGGTGCACAACAAGTACGACCCGACGAACAACCCCACTGGCGGCGTGACGATCACCAACGTGGCGGAAGGCGTGAACCCGGGCGACGCGGTGAACATGCACCAGCTGAAAGTCGTGTCGGATAAAGTTGACGCCGGCTGGAACCTGCAGGACGGCGCGGCAGCCTCAGCGGCGAAGAAAATCGCGTCCGGCGACACGGTGAAGGTCGTCGGTGACAAGAATATTTCCACGGCGCTGTCCGGCGGCGGAGAAACGAAGACGCTACAGATTACCTTGTCCGACAGCCCGGTCTTTGGCCTTGTGAAGATCAACGACGGCGGCCGTATTTCCGGCCTGTTGCCGGGGAAAGCCGATACCGAGGCGGCGACGGTTTATCAGATCAAGAAGATCCTGACCTCGCTGGGCGGCGGCATGACGTTGGACGAGAACAATGGCGACATCAAATTGCCGCAGTACGAGCTCCCGGGAGGGACGTACAACAACATCGGCTCAATTGCCATCGCCGCCAAGACCGGCACGATGGGAACCACCGTTTTCACCGACGCCGATGGCAAGCGGATCGTCTGGCTGCGAGACCCGGCGCTGAACCACACGAACACGTATAACAAGGCGGGGTATTACCGGCTGGAGGACGTGGCTGAGAACGGCATCAGCCTAAAGGACACTATCACTGACCCGGACGCTCATCTGGTTCCTACGGGCCAAATCAGGCTGTCGCTGACAGGCCCCACGGACATCAATAGGGTCTTGCTGGATGAGGACGTCGTCCTCGGCCACGTGGCCGCCGGGACGAAGGACAATGACGCGGTCAACGTGAGCCAGCTCAAGGACGTGAAGAAGTCCATTGATAAGGCGAAAACCGATGGGCTGACGTTTAACGGCAACAAAGCGTCGTACGGCGCGGCGGGTAGCTCAACCACCGGCGCGGTCGCGCTGGGGAGCACCGTGGACGTGGTGGCCTCTGACCCGAAGAATAACGCGACCTACTCGACGGACAACCTGACGGTCGTGGCCGGAAAGGACGCGTCCGGCGCCCCGGTCCTCACGATTAAGATGGCCGACAGCCCGACCTTTAAGGCTCTGACGGCTGAGACCGTGACGGCCGGCGGCACGTCCATTTCCAATAGCGGCTTGAGCGTGGGCGGCAAGACGTATGTGAGCCCGATCGGCCTGAACGCCAACGGCAACCCGATTAAGAACGTCGGCGACGCGGCGGAGGATGGCGACGCGGTCAACAAGAAACAGCTCGACGCTCTGGGCGGCTCGACGATCACCGTCAAGGCGTTCGATAAGGCCGACGGCGATAAGGGCAGTTATTCCTTTGCCCTTTCGAGCAACGGGCAGGTGGGCCTGAAAGCCCTCGACGACAACTTGGTTCTGTCGGCTGACAAGGCCACGAATACTCTGGGCCTCAAACTGGCCGAGACGGTGACTGTCGGCACGGCGAAACCGGTGACGATTAACGGGACCGACGGTTCGGTGAAGGTTGGAACAACGGTCTTGGACGGCTCGCAGATCACCGGCCTGACGAACACGACGTGGAATGGCTCGCCGACATCCGGTCGGGCAGCCACAGAAGACCAGCTGAAAGCCGTCGCTGACGCGGCGAGCACCGCCTCGGGCGAACTGAAGGATAGCGGCCTGACCTTTACGGGGAACGACAGCTCGACGACCGGCGTGGTGAAGCTGGGAAATACCCTGGCCGTGACCGCCGACGGGACGACGGGCGGTACCTACACGTCAGCCAACCTCAAGGTCACCGCTACTGAGGCGAACGGCACGAACCCGGCGGGCTTGAAGATCTCGATGACCAACAGCCCGGTCTTCACGACCGTGACGGCTGGCAACACGTCGATTTCCGACGCCGGCCTGACCGTGGGCGGCAAGCCGTATGTGACCCCGACCGGTCTGAACGCCAACAGCAAGAAGATTACTAACGTCGCCGAAGGCACGGAGGAAGGCGACGCGGTGAACTTCAAGCAGTTCGACGAACTGGCGAACAAGAAAATCGCCTTTATGGCGCTGGACCAAAACGGCAAGCCTATAGGAGAAAAATATGAGTTTGCCTTAAAGGACGGCGGAACGATCAAGCTGCTTTCCGACGAGAACTTCGCCGTGACGGCTGACGCGACGCACCAAGCGCTGGGCGTGAAGCTGAGAGACACGGTGAAAATCGGGGCGGCTAACCCCGTGACAGTCAACGGGGCGGAAGGATTCGTAACCGGCCTGACGAACACGGCGTGGAACGGCACAGCGACGACAGGCCGGGCGGCCACGGAAGACCAGCTCAAGGCCGTCGCCGTCGCCGCGTCTGGCGAACTGAAAGACAGCGGTCTGACGTTTATCGGGAACACCGGCACGACGAACCTAGTGAAGCTGGGAAGCACGCTGGCAATCAAGGCGGGCGACCCGGCGGGCGGCGCGAGCTACTCGACGAAGAACCTGACGGTCGAGTCCGGAAAGGACGCGGCCGGCGCCCCGGTTCTCACGATCAAGATGGCCGAAAAACCGACCTTCACATCCGTGACGACTGGCAACACGTCGATTTCCGACGGCGGCCTGACCGTGGGCGGCAATACATATGCCACCCCGACGGGCCTGAACGCCAACGGCAACCCGATTAAGAACGTTGGCGACGCGGTCGACCCCGGGGACGCGGTGAACAAAGGGCAATTTGACGCCCTGAACAACGCCCAGGTCACCGTTTCCGCGATGGACAAATCCGGCTACGCTGCCGGCGGTCAGTACTCGTTTGCCCTGAAAGACGGCGGACGAATCGGCCTGAAAGGCGACGACAACATCATCGTGACCGCCGACAAGACCGCGCAGACCCTAGGCTTGAAGCTGGCCGACAAGGTGAAGCTCGGCGCGGTGACGGTCAACGGGACGGACGGAGTAGTAACCGGCCTGGCGAACAAGGATCTGAAGGCTCCAACCTTTGCCACGATGGGACGGGCGGCGACGGAAGAACAGCTGAAGGCTGTGGCCGAATCAGCGACAACGCTTATCAACGATGCGGGACTTGAATTCCTCGGCAACAACAGCAGCACGACCCGCTTGGTGAAGCTGGGAAGCCGGCTGACGATCAAGGGCGCCGACGTTCCGGCGACGGGGGGCTTCTCGGAGAAGAACCTGACGGTCGTGGCTTCCAACAACGCAACGGAAGATGCCCCGACTCTGACAGTCAAGATGTCGAAGAAGCCTCAGTTTGACGAGGTAATCATCGGCGATTCGAACTCGCCGGACGCGCTGTTGCTCAAAGACGGTCTCGGGTTCAACGTGGACGGAACTATGAAGACCTTCGTCTCTGCCGCGGGCCTGAACGCCAACGGCAAACCGATTAAGGGTGTTGGCGACGCGGTCGATCCGACCGACGCGGTGAACAAAAGGCAGTTCGACGCTCTGGGCGCGGCGAAGATATCCGTTCAGGCGTTCGACAAGGACGGCAAAATGAAGCCCGGAAACTCGTACGATTTCTCGCTCAAGGACGGCGGAACGATTGGGCTGATGGGCGACGGCAACTTGAACGTGTCGGTTGACACGAACAAGAAGCTCTTGAGCTTGAAGCTGGCCGACGTCCTGACGATTGGCTCAGGCAAGCCTGTGACGATTAACGGGACCGACGGTTCGGTAAAGGTTGGAACAACGACCTTGGACGGCTCGCAGGTTACCGGCCTGACGAACACGGCGTGGAACGGCACGGCGACGACAGGCCGGGCCGCGACGGAAGACCAGTTGCAGGCCGCTGTAACAGACCTTTCCCAGAACTTGACGGCTAAGGGCCGAGGCTTTAAGGGCAACATAGGCGAGAAGACGTTTGATCTGGGCGCGATGGTTTCGATTACTGGAACCGGAGTCGGCGACGCGGATCAGTTTGACGGCCGAAACCTGATGACGATCGTGAATTCGAACGGCATTTCGCTTCAGATGCGCACGAAGCCGGTCTTTAACGGTCTGATCGTTCAGCAGGCTGAAGGCGCCGCCGGCGCCGGGACGAGAATTGACCTGAGCGAGGGCGGCATTTCGGTGGGCGGTACGACGTTCGTCTCCGCGGCCGGGCTGAGCGGCGGCGGAAAGAAAATTACCGACGTCGCGGATGGCGCCATCGGCAACGGCTCGCACGACGCGGTCACTGGCAATCAGCTGACCGATTCGATGGAGTCGGTCCGAGTACTCGTCGGCGGCAACGCGACGATGACCGACGGAAAGTTGACGTCGACGAACATCGGTGGCACCGGCCAGGACACCATTAGCGATGCGATTGCGGCAGTTAAGGACAGCGTGACGCAGGTGAGCACCAATGCGGTGCAGTACGACACCGCGGAGAACAGCAAAGTGACGCTGAAAGGCAAGGAAGGAACGACCCTTGCCAACGTCAAGGCCGGCGCCGTGAGCGAGCACAGCATGGAGGCGGTCAACGGATCGCAGCTTTACGCCACCAACCAGCAGGTAGCCGCCAACAAGGACGCTATTGCGGCTAATAAGACGGCGATTCAAAACCTGCAGGGCGAAGTTCAGTCTCAGATTGGGAAGCCGATGACGTTCAAGGCCAACGAAGGAAAGAACATCGACCGCAAGCTGGGCGAGATTCTGGAAGTCTACGGGCTGGCGAAGACGGAAGGGACGTACAGCAGCGCGAACGTCAAGACCGTCGCAACGGACCGAGGACTGGAAATTCAGCTGGCGGACGCTCCGAAGTTCTCCGGGGCCGTGCAGGCCGAGCGGTTCGTCTCGAACGACGGCAAGGCGTCGTTCGGCGGCGACGGATTAACGGTAGGCGACGGAAAGAACTCGAAGGTGACGGTTGACAAGGACGGTCTGAAGATTTCCGGCGGCCCGAGCGTGACCCGCGACGGTATCGACGCGGGCGGCAAACGGGTCAGCAATTTGGGCAAGGGCGTTGACGAGAACGACGCGGCGACGGTCGGTCAGGTTCGAGACGAGATCAACAAGGTAACCGGCGGCACAGGTCAGAGCCTTGGCCGAATCGCCCGGCGGGTCGACGAGCTGGACAGCCGGGTTGACAACGTCGGCGCCATGGCCGCGGCGTTTGCTGCGGTGCCTCCGATGGCCTACGACGAAACGCACCGCACGTCGCTGGGCATCGGCTACGGCTACTACAGCGGCAAGAGCGCGGTGGCGCTGGGCCTGAGCCACTACATCAACCGGGATGTTATGGTTAGGGGCGGCATGGCGATTTCTGGAGACGAGAAGAGCTTCCAGCTGGGAGCTTCGTTCCGGCTCGGTTCATCGCCGACGGTAACGCGGTCGGACGGCAGGACCGTCAGAATCAGCACCACCGAGATGGCCGCGCTGCGGAAGGTGAACGATCTGGAAGACACGGTGAAGCATCAGGACGAGACGATCAATCAGCAGAACGAGACGATCAAGGCGCAGAACGAGATGATGAAGCAGATGATGAAGCGTCTGGACGCGCTCGAGGCTGGAAAGAGAAAGTAACTGAACGACAAAGAGGAGCGCTGCCCTTTGGGGCAGCGCTCCTTTCTTTTGTCTGTTCTTTTGTCGGTCGGTCAGAGGGCCCAGATGTGGGACAGGTGGGCGAGTATTTTTCGCCGCTCGGCTGAACGGCGGCTGTAGAGGTTCGAGACGTCCTCTCGAGGTGTGACGGCGTCCCGGGGCGCGTTCCAGCCCGATAACGTTCCCCTGAGGCTGGACAGGTCGCCGCAGCCGAAGGCGGCCAGAGCGGCGTTGGCCATCAGGCCGCCGGAAGGGCGGGAGAGGCGGACGTACGGGCAGGCGAGCATGTCGCTTTTTATTTGGCTCCACAGGTCGCTTCGGCTGCCGCCTTCGGTTCCGACGACGCGGAGGACAGGCAGGCCGCAGCTTCGGTAAAAGTCGACGACTTTCCGGTACTCAAAGGCGATGCCTTCGAGGATTGACCGCCAGAGCAGGGGGCGTCCGCTGGAGCCGTGAAGGCCGAGGAAGACGCCGCTCGCCCCCGGCAGGTCGGGACCGGCGCCCTGTATGTACGGGTAGAAGAGTACGCCGTCGCTTCCTTCGGGCGTTTGGGCCGCCGCGTCGTCCATTCGGCTGTAGAAGGCCCGGTCCTGGGACTTGCAGCAGATCTGATCGCGGAACCACCGGAGCGACAGGCCGCCGGCGCGGATCATGGTCCAGTAGAACGAGCTGTCCCGCTCGGTTCCCATGGCGTAGTAAAAGCCCGGCCGAGCGCTGACCGGCCCAAGGGGTTCTTGGACCGAGAGGGCGAAGATGGACGCCGTCCCGGCGATGTCGACGCCATCGCCCGGCGAGACCGCCCCGGCGCCGAGGATGGCCTGCATGACGTCGCCGGCGCCGGCGACAACCGGTATTCCCGGTTTGAGGCCTAGGGCGCTGGCTTCGGCTTCGCAGAGGCCGCCGACGACTTTCCACGGCTCGACGATTTGGGGCAGGTAGCGGCGGGGGAGGTTCAGCCCTTCGAGCTGTCTGGCCGACCAGTCCCGCGTCCTGACGTCGTAGCCGGCCATCCAGCCGGAGAGGGTGGCCCAGTCGATGAACGCGTCGCGGGCCGAGAGGCCGGCGAGACGGGACAGGACGAACGGGCCGTTGTTGACGATTTTGTGGATTTTGTCGCCGTCGGGCGAGTTCAAGAGCCAGCGGGCGACGACGGGAGGCAGAAACTCGTCGAGCTGGGCGCAGCCGCACTCTTCCTGCCAGTAGGGCGGGCAGGTCTGGCGCATTTGGGCCGCCAAGGGCGCGGCTCGGTTGTCTAAGTAAGGAATGAAGGGTGTGACCGGGTTGAAAGCGCCGTCGACGCCGACGACGCCGCAGATGATGCCGCTGCCTGTTACGGCCGCGACGGTTTGTCCGTTGACGCCGGAGGCGGCGAGGCATTCGGCCGCGCCGTGACGAAAGTTTTCGAGGAAGGTCATGACGTCGAGCTGGGCCCAGCCGGGCCGAGGAAAGGCGATTGGGTTCTCCCAGTAGCTTTCGGCCAAGAGGCGGCCTGACAGGTCGTACAGGGCGGTTTTCGTGCCCATGGTGCCGGCGTCGAAGGCGAGGTATGTCTTCATTGGAGGAGCTCCGCTACTGCGGCCGAGTCGGTCAACAGGGCGCCGGCGCGGCGCATTTCTTCCAGCGCTCGGTCGCCGTCGCTGGGCGAGACGTTCACGGCCCGGCAGCCGTCCTGAACGACCGAGACGGCGAACCCTTCCGTCAGGGCGTCTTTGACCGTGGCGGCGACGCAGTAGTCGGTTGCCAGCCCGCAGACGAAGAGCCTTTCCGCGCCGGTGCGGCGAATCAGTTCGGCGAGGCCAGTGCGGTCAAACGCCGAGTAGGCGTCCCGGTCGGGGGACGTGCCTTTGCTGATCACGCGGCTTTCGGGCGGAAGCGTGAGCCCGTCGGCGAATTGCGCGCCCGGCGTTTGGGCGACGCAGTGGGGCGGCCACGGCCCGCCTGAGGCGGCAAAGCTGACGTGGTTTGCCGGGTGCCAGTCGCGGCTGAAGAAGGCGGGGCAGCCATGACGGGCGGCGAGAGCTGAAAGCCGATTGGCGACCGGGACGACGCTGTCACCGTCGGCGACCGCCAGAGCGCCGCCGGGGCAGAAGTCCCGCTGGATATCGACGAATAGGAAGGCGTTTTTCATACGGATCAATCCCCTCTGTTTTGTCTTGATCTTTTCATGATACCGAGCCGGCGTCTTCCTGCCAAGAAGCCTTTGGTGGGTTTTCTTCGCGGGGCTGCCAAGCCCGCCGGCTGGCGGATGTTTTGATGCCTGACACTTCTCGGCGTCGGCGCTTCGTGGTACTATAAAACAATTCGGTCGAAGCTTGACGAACGGAGGAGCGAGCCATGAACAGTTTTGACGTGATTGTAATCGGCGGCGGCCCAGCCGGGATGATGGCCGCTCTTCGCGCCGCCCAGATGGGCGCGTCGGTGCTGCTGCTTGAGAAAAACGACGAGCTGGGGCGCAAGCTGGGGTTGACCGGCAGAGGCCGGTGCAACTTCGCTCACGACGAGCCGGACGCGGCCGTCCTCGCTCAGGGGTACGGCAAAGGCGCGGCGTTTATGGAGCAGGCGCTGCGGGAGTTCGGGCTGAACGAGACGGTGGCGTTTTTCGCTTCCTGCGGCGTGAGGGCCGTCCGCGAGCGGGGAAAGCGGCTTTATCCCCAGATGGGGCAGGACTCGAGCGCCGTGACGGCGGCTTTGCGGCGGGAGCTGCACGCCCGCCGGGTGCTGGTGCTGTCGTCCACCGAGGTGAAGGGGCTGGACGCGTCGGGCGGAAAGATTCGACGGGTCATCACTCGACAGGGAGAGATCGACGGCCGGGCGTTCGTCTTGGCGACGGGCGGCCAGTCGTTCCCAGCGACTGGGTCGACCGGCGACGGGTACCGATGGGCCAAGCGGGTGGGCTGTACGATTGAAGAGCCGCGCCCGGCGATATGTCCGGTGAAGTGCCGGGAGAAATTCTGCGCCGAGCTGAACGGGCTGAAGCTGAAGAACGTTCGGCTGACGCTGTTTTTAAACGGCGAGCCGGTGGACGAGCGGTTTGGCGAGATGGACTTCGCCCCGTTCGGCGTGACCGGCGCGACGGCAATGGATATGGCGGCGAGAATTGGTGAGCTGCTGCCGCAGGGAAAACTGCGGCTGCGTATTGACCTGAAACCGGCGCTCGATCGGGATCGGTTTATCGCCCGGCTTGACCGGGAGTTCCCCGCTGAGGGGGATCTGCCGCTGAGGTTTGCCCTGCGGAAGATGCTGCCCAAGGAGATTATCCCGGTGGTGATTCGACTGGCGGGGCTTCAGGAAGGCGATCCGGCCGGGAGCTTGACGCCGGAGAACAAGGCGGCGTTGGTTGACGCGATGAAGGAGTTTTCCGTCACGCCGACCGAGCTGGCCGGGTTCCGCTGGGCGATTGTGACCCGCGGCGGCGTGAGCCTTGACGACGTGAACCCCAAGACGATGGCCTGCACGAAGGTGCCGAACCTGTTTTTTGCCGGCGAGCTGTTGGACGTGGACGGCCCGACCGGCGGGTACAACCTGCAGGCCTGCTGGACAACCGGCTGGCTGGCTGGCCAGTCGGCGGCGGAGCTTTTAGGGTATCACAGGCCGGCTCCGGCGGCTCAGAAGGCCGAGTCGGCCGCGCGGCAGTGGCGGGGACATGCGGTTCTTCACCCAAAGGACAAGGCGCCGACTCGGCACTTTCCCCCCAGAGCCGAGGGGCCGAAAAAAGCCGCTGGGCCTGAGGGCAGAAGCGCCCGATGCTCGTCGGAGAAGCCGGCTCCGCAGGAGGAGAAGCGGCCTAAAAGATTTGACCGGCCTCGGTCCGACGACGGGAAAAATCCGGTTCGGGGCGCTGACGGCGGAGGGCGGCCGCGGAAAGCGGCGGGGGACTTTGCCGGTTGGAAAGGCTTCAGGGCGAAGGATTCTAAAAAACGGAACGAGGACGCGGGGAGGAAGTCATGAGCGACGAGATGAAGAAAACAGAGGTTGACCCGGCCTCTTTGGCCCCGTCAGTACCTGACGTAGAAGAATACAAGCGGGCGCTTGAACAGGTGTCGTCGTTGGGCGACAGGCTGTTCGCGTGCTGTGCCGAGTTGGGCGAGACTTTGACTTCTGAGCGGGCGCGGGCCGCGTCGGCGGATAAGAGTTTCCGCGACGATATCAAGCAGAGAGACGACGTGATCGATCAGCTGCAGAAACAGTTGATGGAAAATCGGAGCGCTCTGGCTGAGGCGCAGCGGAATATCAATTCCATGTCGATTCAGACCCAGCAGCTTTCCGAGGCCCTGCGCAACTATCGCCACGACGTGGCGTTTTCGGAGCAGCTGAACGCGGATCTTCGGAGCGCCCGGTCGGAATCGGCGCTGTTAAAGGCGACGATCGAGGAAATGAAAGCCGAAATGGCTCGGGCGGAACGGCTGCACAAGGACGCCGCCGAGTGTTTGAAGCTCAAACATTCTCAAGAGCAGCTGGTCGCCGGCGAGAGCGTCCGCGCGGCCGAAGACCGGGCCACGCAGCTTCAGGCCGCGTTGACCCGATCGGAAGAACAGCTCCGTCAGTCCGAGGAGATGAATAAGCTCTTGGCTGACGAGGCCGAGCGGGCGAAACGGGAGGATCGGGATCGGTTCGACAAGGTACGGGGCGAGCTACTTCACGTCCAAAGCCAGTTGGCCGATCAGGAGCGGGCGTTTCAGGACCTTCAAAAGGACGTGGATCGTCGGATTCGAGCTGGGGTGCGAAAGGTGGAAATCAAGGCCCACTCGGTCGAGGAGGATCTGCGTCAGAAGCTGGACGAGAAAGAGCGCCAGCTGCGCATGGCCGATTTCCGGCTCACTCAGGCGGCGGAGGATCACCAGCGGGCTCTGCTGGCGGCCCGCGCCGATTTTGAGACCAAGCTGAACATGAAGACCGAGGAAGTGCGCCGGCAGCTGTACGCCAAGGCGAAGTCCCCGAAGAACGACGGATGATTCAAGTTGTTGATCTGTGCCTGACCCTGCCGGGCGGCCGGCGTCTTTTTGACGGGCTGAACTGGCAGGTGCCCGACGGGGCCCGAACGGCTCTGGTGGGCGCCAACGGGGTCGGCAAGACGACGCTGCTGCGGACGATTGTGGGGCAGGTGTCCGCCGATTCGGGCGAGATTCGGATATCTCCGTCCGGCGCGACGGTCGGATACCTGCCGCAGGATTTGGCCGAGCTGCCGCCGATTCCTCTGATGGAGTACCTGAAAGAACGAACCGGCCTGACCGAGGCCGCCGACCGGCTGAAGGACGCCGAGGCCCGAATGGGCGCGTCCGCTGGGCCGGACGACCTGAACCGGCACGCCAGACTGCAGGCCCAGTACGAACGGCTGGGCGGATATGAGTTTGAGAGCATGGCCGCCAAGACATTAGGCGGCCTTGGTTTTCGTCCCGGCGACGCGGGAAAGAGGTGCTCGGACTTTTCCGGCGGCTGGAAGATGAGAATATCGCTGGCGGCGCTCCTTCTCTGCCGGCCGGATCACATGCTGCTTGACGAGCCGACAAACCACCTGGACACCGAGAGCATGGAATGGCTCGAGAGCTGGCTGTCAGGCTATGACGGCACGATGGTGGCCATTTCGCACGACCGGTTTTTTATGGACAAGATCGTCACGTCGGTGGCTCACTTGGAAAACGGCCGGCTGACCTGCACGAGAGGAAACTTTTCCGATTACTTAGCCATATCGGAGGCTCAGGCAGAACTTCTCGCCAAGCAGGCGAAACGGCAGCGCGCCGAGATGGAGCACCTGCAGTCCTACGTGGAGCGGTTTCGGTACAAGGCCAGCAAGGCGACGCAGGCGCAAAGCCGAATCAAGCGGCTGGAG
The DNA here is from genome assembly GCF_000237805.1 of Jonquetella anthropi DSM 22815. Classification (GTDB taxonomy): domain Bacteria; phylum Synergistota; class Synergistia; order Synergistales; family Dethiosulfovibrionaceae; genus Jonquetella; species Jonquetella anthropi. The sequence goes on from NZ_CM001376.1 coordinate 339,702, forward strand.
CAGATGGAGCCCGTCCAGACGGTTCAGAAGGAACGGACGGTCTCAATGCGCTTTCCAGACTGCCGCCAGTCCGGGCGGGTCGTCCTGAAGGCGGAGAACTTGGCGAAAGAGTACGACGAGCCGGTTTTCTCCGGCCTGACGTTTGAAATTCTGCGGGGCGAAAAAGTAGCGCTGGTGGGCGTCAACGGCGCGGGCAAGTCCACGCTGTCGCGGCTGCTGGCCGGCGTCGAAAAGCCGAGCGGCGGTTCCGTCACGCTGGGGCACGGGGTGGAAGCGGCGTACTTTTCTCAGTCGTCGTCGGAGAACCTGTGCTACGAGAACACGGTCTGGCAGGAGGCCGTCTCCCAGTCGCCGGACTGGACTCAGGGCCAGAGGCACGGGCTGCTGGGCTGTTTCCTGTTCGGCCCGGACGACTTGGAAAAGCGCGTCGCCGTCCTTTCCGGCGGCGAGAAGTCCCGGCTGGCTCTGGCAAAAATCCTGATGAAGCCGTCCAACTTCCTGATTCTGGACGAGCCGACCAACCACTTGGACATGGCGACCCGAGAGCTTTTTCAGCAGGCGGTCTTGGCGTATTCGGGCACGCTGCTCATCGTGTCCCACGACCGGTACTTTTTAAACCTGCTGGCCGATCGGGTGCTCGAGATCCGAGATCATCGGCTGTTCGACTATCAGGGGAACTACAGCTGGTACATCGCCGCGCGGGAGCGGCAGATGGCCGCGGCCGAAGCCTCGTCCCCGGCGGAGAGCGCGGCGGATCGAAACGACCGGCGGGCCCGCCGCCGAGAGGAAGGCGAGCGGCGAAACGAGATTTACCGGCGGAAGAAAGAGTACGCGGCCCAGCTGGCCGAACTGGAAAAGGACATTGCCGCCGACGAGGCATTGATTGCCGAACTCGACGGGCAGCTGTGCGATCCGTCGGTCATCGCCAGCGGGACGAAGCTGGAAAGCGCGATGATCGGCAGGGCGCAGGCCGTTTCGAGATTGGAAGAGCGGATGAGCCGATGGGAGTCCCTGATGGAGATCATCGGGGCGATAGAGGCCGGAAAGGATCCGGCGCAGGAGGAAAGGCAATGACCACAGCCGAGAAGGGCAAAAAAATCCGAGTTCATTACACCGGCACGCTGGACGACGGGACGGTTTTCGACTCGTCAAAGGTTGACGGGCGCGAGCCGCTGGAGTTCGTCGTGGGAGCCGGCCAGATGATCCCGGGGTTCGACCGGGGCGTCGAGGGCATGGCCGTGGGCGAGACGAGAACGCTGAAGCTGGATCCGGCCGACGCGTACGGGGAGTACCGAAGCGATATGGTGTTCCGGGTGGCTCGGAACAGGTTGCCGAAAGGGTACTCGCCGAAGGTCGGAGACCGCCTGTTGGTGGGACACGCGCCGGCGAAGATTGCCAGCGTCGACGAGGCGTCTGTGGAGCTGGACGCGAACCACGAATTGGCGGGCAAGCGGCTGAACTTTGAAGTCACTCTGGTAGAAGTCCTCTGAGGTTTTGCAGGTGACCGCCGGGTCGGAGCGTTTCAGCGTCCAGCTCGTCAAAGAGGCCCAGCCGGTTCGGTGGCTCGCGCCGCGTCGTCTGCCGATGGAAGCGGCCGTTTCAGCCTGTGGTCAGCCGACGGACGTGCCCCTTCGGGCCGCCGAGGATTTCAGGCGGTGGGCGCCCTTGCTGGCCGCCCTTTTCCCGTCAATGGCCGGCGGCGCGGTCGAGTCGCCGGTCGTCCGCTGTGAGGGCGAAGCCGGACTTTGGCTGAAAATGGACTGTTGTCTGCCGGTCACCGGCTCGGTGAAGACCCGCGGCGGCTTTTACGAGGTCCTGCGGCACGCCGAGCGGGCCGCGCTTGAATCGGGCTTGGTCGCCGGGACGGCTCTTGAGCTGGCCGGCGCCGAGGCGCGGGCGGTTTTCTCGTCGCGGCGTCTCGCTGTGGGCTCGACCGGCAACTTAGGACTGAGCGTCGGCTCGATTGGCGCGGCGTTGGGCTTTCAGACGACCGTCCACATGTCCCGGGACGCCAAGGCGTGGAAAAAAGAACTCCTTCGACGCCGGGGCGCGGAAGTGGTGGAACACGACGGCCCGTACAGCCAAGCGGTCGCCCAAGGAAGGGCAGCCTGTCAGGGCGACCCGATGGCCCACTTTGTGGACGACGAGAACTCGCCGCTTCTTTTTGCCGGCTACAGCGCGGCCGGGCCGGAAACAGCCCGACAGCTGGCCGCTGAAGGAATAGCGTTCAGCGCGGATCGTCCGCTGAACGTCTTTTTGCCCTGCGGCGTGGGCGGCGCTCCTGCCGGCGTCGCGTTCGGGCTGGCCTGTGCCCTTGGTTCGGGCGTCAGGTTCTGGCTCGTCGAGCCGGTTCAGTTCCCCTGCGTTTTGGCGGGGCTTCTGACCGGCGCTCCGTTCCCAGTGACCGACTGGGGGCTGGGCGGCCAGACCGAAGCTGACGGTCTGGCGGTGGGAACGGCCTCCGCTCTGGCGCTTCGCGTGTTGGAGCCGTTAGTCTACGGCGCTTTGACGGTTAGGAACGAGAACATGATCGACTGGTCCCGGCGGCTGAGACGGCGGGGAGTTAAAGCCGAGCCGTCAGCCGCGGCGGCGCTGGCCGGCTGGGAGGCCGCTGGGCGGCCGACGCCGGCCTTGGCGTGGCTGACCGGCGGTTCGCTGGTTCCTTCTGACGTGTTTGACCAAATCTTGGGCGTCAGTTAGAATAAGGGACCGCTATGAAAGGATCGGTGTCATCTATGAACTCTCGTTTGTCTCCCCGCCGTCTGGCGGCGCTGGCTCTTCTCGTGAGCCTGAATATCGTTTTAAGCAGAATACTCAGCCTGCGGATCCCGATGGGCAGCATTGAAGGCGTGCGGATCGGCTTTGGCCCGCTCGCCCCGATTTTTGCCGGCATGGCGTTTGGGTCGGCTTCCGGCTTCGCCGTCGGCGCCATCGGCGACCTGCTGGGCTACATGATCAACCCGATGGGGCCGTACATTCCGGTCTTCACTCTGACCGCCGGCATTCGCGGAATGCTCCCGGCCTTGGTTTGGGACCTGACGGGAAGAAAGCTCTCGTTCGCCGGCACGCTACTGCCGATGGCCGTTTCCGGGCTCGTATCGGCCACGGCCGTGCCCCTGTGCATTTGGGCCTTTTTCCACGTGTCGCCGGCTGTCACCATGCCCCCGGCGTTCATCGCCCAGTGCTTCACCATTCCGCTGTACGCCTTTCTGTTCGTCCGGCTCTACAACTGTTTCCTGCGCCGGTCCCCGAACCTGCTGAAATAGCCTATAAACGCCATATCGGGCCGTCTGTCGCTTTTTAAAGCGACGGACGGCCTTTTTTGATGGAAATCAATCGGCGTCGTGGCTCGTATATGGCGGCCTCGAGTTGTCCCTTTCAGTTTCAGAAAGCCTAAGGGCGTGTCTTTCACAGGGAACACTTGTGCTTGTGGCCCCGCCAAAGACGCAAGACGGGAAGGGCGCGTTGCTCTTGAGTTTTGGGGAAATCTAATGACGGGGCCTTACACAAAGGGCTCGCGCTCGTGCCCGTGCCCCTAGAGACGAAAGCCCCGAGGATTGTCTTGCCCTTTGGGCTTGGGGAAGTCTGATGACGCCGTCTTTCACAGAGGGCCATGCTCGCGCCCGTGTCCCTAGAGACGAAAGCCCCAAGGCTCGCCTTGTCCTTTAAGCCTCAGAAAGTCTGGGGGACTGCCGTGCAGGGCGGCGCTTTGGCCTGCGCGGCTCGGGAACGGAAGTCTTGTGGCTTGTCTTGTCCTTTGAGCTTCGGAAGGTCTGGGGGGTGTCTTTCGTACAGGACACCCGTGCTTGTGCTCCTGCCAGAGGCGCAAGACGGGAAGGGCGCGTTGCTCTTGAGTTTTTGGGGAAATCTAATGACGCGGCCTTTCGCAGAGGCCCGCGCTCGGAGCGTGCCCCTAGAGACGTAAGCCCCGAGGCTTGTCTTGCCCTTTGGGCTTGGGGAAGTTTGAGGCATATTTTGCATGGCGGGCGTCCAAGTCGATCGGCCCACAAAAACTTTGAAAGAAAAAGTTCCAGTTTACTTTGTTAGAGTATTGACGAAACGGCACGGCGTTGTACAATCAAGTGGTATACCAGAGGAGGCGCTGGCATGCCAGATAAACCGGACAAACTCGCGGTGGTCGCGTACGACCGAATTAAACGGGGGATTCTTTCGCTGGAGTACCAGCCGGGGACCGTTCTGCAGGAACGGGCGCTGGCTGGTGAACTGAACATGAGCCGAACGCCTGTGCGGGAGGCCGTTCAGCGGCTAGCTCAGCAGGGGTGGCTGAAAATCAGCGCCCGGAAGTGCCTGAACGTCCGAGAGGTGAACTTTGATGAGATGCGCCAGACGTTTCAGGCTCGGTCGCTGCTGGAACTGGCGGTTCTCGAGATGCTCTTTACCTGCGGCCGTACCGCCGAAGCGGCCGAGCAGATGAAACGGTTGGACGGGAAGATGAGCCAACTGGAGGGACAGCTTTTTCAGTTCATCGTCACAGACCAGATGTTTCACGCCGTGCCGTTCCACGTGGTGGGCAACAAGCCCCTGCTTCGGTTCTGGCAGACGGTCAGCGACGAGATGATCTGGTACGGCATGCTGGCTATGACGCCGTTTCGGTACAGCGACGTGCTGGCCGAGCACGGAAAAGTCGTCGAGGCCCTGCGCTTGGGCAAGGTGCGACTGTCTCGGCAGAGCCTGCAGGAACACCTGAACATCACCGAACAGATGTTGGTTACCAACGACGTCGGCGGGGAGGATCGGGGCGGCTGCCATGAGCTGGAAGTCTGACCTTTTTGAGGCTCGGCGCTCAGACGTCCTAGCCGATCTGGCGGCGGAGGAATTTTCCGGGCTGGCCGTCGGGGCGTGGGGATCGGCTTTAGGTGTCGCCAACGGTTCTCTCGGCTTTTTGCGGTACTTGGTGGACTTTAACCCGCTCAACTCGTTCGCCTTGCTCCTTCTGAAGGCCCGGCGCCGGCCGGTTCTTTTGGTCCAGAACGTGTTCTACGCGGCGCGGGCCTCAGAGACTTTGCCCGGCGTCGAGGTCCTCTTCGTGCCGCCGGATCAGTTCCCCGCGGAAGCGGCTTCCCGAGTCAGAGAGCTTTTCGCCCGTGGCGAGCTGGTCGCCGTGGCGGGGAAAAACTGGATGAGCTGGCCGCTGTGGGCGGCTCTGAGTGGCTGCGGGCCGCGCTGGGGCGACGGCGAAGGGCTTTTGGCCCGCCGGCGGACCGTCAAGGAGCCGTGGGAGCTGGAGCTTCACCGGCGAGGCGGCGAGATCTGCGACCGTATGGTCGCCAGCCTAGGCGGGCTGGTTCGGAGCGGGAAGCCGGCGTATCAGATACAGGCGGCTTTGGAGCACATCGCCAAGGACGAGGGGGCCGAATACGCTCAGACGTGGCTCACCGTCGCGCCCCGGGCTGACCGGTGCCGCTTCACCAGAGACGAGGGGCTGCGGACGCCTCAGACGGGAGATCAGGTGCTCTTGGGCATCTTCCTGATGTACGAAGGGTACTGGGGACACGAGCTCCGCACGGGGGCGGTCGGGACGCCTGACGCCCGGCAGGTCGAGCTGTTCGAGACGGTCAAGGCCATGGAGGACGCCGGGTTCGGGAAGCTGCGGCCCGGGAATGATCTGAAGAACGCCGCTGGGGCGATGACGGACGTGCTGGAGCGGAGGAAGCGGGACGAGTGGGGGAGCCTCTTTCGGTTCCGGGACGGCCACGGCTTGGGACTGGACTACGAGGAGCCGATTCTCACCGGGCCTTTTCCTCACGACTACGCCCCGCCGGCTCAGGAGCCGGAGAGCGTGGAAGTCCGTCCCGGCATGGTCTTTGAGCTGCACCCGAACGTTTTTTCGGCCGCCGTCGGCGGCGCGGTGATCGGGGACATGGTGGAGATAACGCCCCGGGGGCCGGAGTTCATTACCCGTTCGCCCCGGGAGCTGGCGGTGTGGTAAGCCGCGGGGTTTTGGGGGGAACTGGAGCTTCATCGAAAGGAGAGAGGCAACATGAGAATGGAAACGGTTGTGATCGAGAAGTCCGGACTGAGCCGGAAGGCGGCGCTCGTCTGGGAGTCGTGCGTGGCGGCCGGCTATACCGGGCGAAATCAGGAAAGCGTCCGGGCCCACGTGGAGGAGCTGCGCAAGCTGGGCGTCCCTGCTCCGGCCAAGGTGCCGACGATGTACTGGATTGAGCCGGCCCGGGTGACTGACCGAAGCGAGCTTTGGGTCGTGGGGGGCTCGACGTCCGGCGAAGGGGAGGTCTTTCTCGCCCGAACCTGCTGCGGCCGGCTGGTCGTGATGCCGGCCAGCGAGCACACCGACCGGGCGATTGAAAAGGTCTCCGTCTCCAAGGCGAAGCAGGTCTGCACCAAGGTGGTCGCGCCCGTGGCGTGGCTGGTGGACGAAATACGGGATCACTGGGACGAGATCGAGCTCAAGACGTTTGTGGACGGCGAGCTTTACCAGTCCGGCAAGCTCGGCCAGATGCTGGAGCCGGAAAAGCTGATGGAGCTGGCCGGAGCGGATTCGCCGCTGCCGGAAGAGCCTTACGCCCTGTTCAGCGGCACCCTGCCGATTCTTGGCGGAGAGACGGTTTTCGGCCAAAAGTGGGAGCTGAGCTTGACCGATCCGGTCCTAGGCCGGGAAATTAAAATGGCCTACACGGTCAGGCAGCTGCCTGACAGAAACTAGTTCGGGCGGGTGTTTCCTGACAAAAATCCGAAAGGAGGAACGCACTGGTGAAAGTCAGTTCAATTCAGATGAACATGAAACTCGGCGACGTCGACGCCAACTTCGCCCACGCGGCTGAACTCATCTGCCGGGCCGCGGAGGGGAAGCCCGACGTGGTCCTTTTGCCGGAGACGTGGAACACGGGATTTTTCCCGACCGACGGGCTGAAAGAGCTCTGCGACGCCGACGGCGCGCGGGTCAAGGCGGAGATCGGGGCGCTGGCGCGGCGGCTCAAGATCAACATCGTCGCCGGGTCGGTGAGCAACGTGAAGCGGGGTAAGATCTACAACACGTCCTATGTGTTCGACCGTCAGGGGGGCGTCGTTGCCGAGTACGACAAGGTTCACCTGTTCACGCCGATGGCGGAGCATCAGTCCTACGCGTGGGGCGACCACACAAGCGTCTTTCAGCTGGACGACGCTCGGTGCGGAGTCATCATCTGCTACGACATTCGTTTTCCTGAGCTGATTCGGACTATGACGCTGAAGGACATCGACGTGTTGTTCGTCGTCGCCCAGTGGCCTTCAGTTCGGATCCCGCACCTGACCGTCCTGTCCGAGGCTCGGGCGATTGAAAATCAGGTTTTCCTGGCTCTGTGCAACTCCTGCGGGACGGCGGGGAAAACCCAGTACGGCGGAAATTCGTCGCTGATCAACCCGTGGGGCGAGACGCTGGCGCGGGCCGGCAAGAGCGAGGAAATCATCAGCGCCGATTTTGACCTGTCGGTTATCCGGGACATTCGCAGCTCAATTAACGTGTTCAGGGATCGGCGCCCGGGGATCTACAGCTTGGGAGACTTTTGTCCCAGACCGTAGCCTCAAAAAGCGCAGAAGGCGACAGAGCAAGAACGAGATTTGAGACGGTAAATCAAATTTTTTAGGGGGGAAAAAGATGAAACAGGTTCGGTTTGCGGCAGCGGTGGTTGGTGCGATGGTGATGGCGACGGCTTGTTACGGGGCGATCAATATCAAGTTCGCCCACTCGGGCAGCTTGGAACACCAGTACAACATCGGCGCGGAGCACTTCAAACAGTTGGTCGAGGAGAAGTCCGGCGGCGAACTGACGGTGACGATTTTCCCGCAGGGCCAGTTGGGCGGCGAGCGGGAGCTGGCCGAGGGCGTCCGCATGGGGACGGTTGAGATTGGTTCCTTGAGTCCCAGCAACATGACCGGGTTCGTCCCCGAGTTTGACCTGTTCGGCGTGCCGTTCCTCTTCAAGACGCCTGCCCAAGTCTACGCCGTGATGGACGGCAGCGTGGGCGAAAAGCTGAATAAGATCATGCTCGACAAGGGCTTCCACAACTTGGCTTATTGGGAAGTCGGCTTCCGCAACATGACGAACGACCGTCAGCCGGTGAAGACGCCGGAAGACATGAAGGACATGAAGATCCGCGTTCAGGAGTCCAAGCTCAAGATGGAGCTCATCAAGGCTTTGGGAGCCATTCCCACGCCGATTCCCTTCGGCGAGCTGTACAGCGCCCTTCAGCAGAAGGTCGTGGACGGTCAGGAAAACCCCATCGCTACGATTTACTCGATGAAGTTCTACGAAGTTCAAAAGTACCTGTCCCTGACGCGGCACACCTACGAGCCGGCGCTCGTTCTGGCCAATCCCAAGTGGTTTGACAGTTTGGATCCCAAGTACCAGCAGATCCTGACGGACGCGGCGAAGGAGACGGCGGTTTGGCAGCGCGCCAAGCTGGCCGAGCTGGACGCCCAGCGGCTGGCGGAGATCAAGGTCGCCGGCGTTCAGGTGGAAGAGCGCCCGGATTTGGACGCGTTTGCCAAGGCGACGGAGAGCATCGCGAAGCTGGCTCAGGAGACCGTGCCGGCCGATCTGATGGAAGAGGCCAAGGCGATTGCGGCGTCGGTGACCGAATAGGCGCCGACTGCGGGCTGAACCGGCGATAACGAAAGGGGCCGGGCAGAAGCTCGGCCCCTTTGCCGCAGATAGGGGGGAAAGCGATGAAAAAGCTGCAGGCTGTCTTTTCGGCGATTGCCGGATTCTGCCTGGTAATTGTCTTTCTTGTGACGTTCGGTCAGGTGATCGAACGGTACGTCTTCCACGTGTCCATGCCGTGGGCTTCGGACGTGACCCGTTTTGCGTTCGTCTACTCGGTGTTTCTCGGCATGGCCGTCGGCGTGATGAAACGGGGGCACCTGAACATTGACGTGCTCGTTCAGGCCTTCCCCGCCAAGTTTCGGCCGTGGTTTGACCTGCTGGCGACGGCGGTCATGCTGTTCTTCTTGGCGGCTATTTTCTGGTACTCGATTCCGTTCGTGCAGAGCAACATGGACCAGATGGCAAACTACGTCCGCGTGCCGATGGGCGTGATGTACGTGAGCGTGCCAATCACTGTGGCTGTGATGCTAGCCTGTCTGGCGGTTCAGGCGGTCCGTCAGGTTCGCGCCCTGAGCGGGGCCAAGCAGGCTGAGGCGGGGAGGCGGTAGCCGTGCTCTGGATCGTCGGGCTTTTTGCCGTCTTCCTTCTTGGCGTGCCGATCGCGTTTTCTCTCGGGGCCGTGACCCTGACCGGCCTGCTGGGCACGGGGCTTCCCATGCAGGTGACAGTTCAGCAGATGATCGGCGGCGTGGACAACTTCGCGTTCATCGCCATTCCGCTGTTCATTTTGGCGGGCAACCTGATGGCGGTCGGCGGCATTTCAAAGCGCATTACCGACTTTTCTGAGTCGTTGGTCGGCCACTGGCCCGGCGGGCTGGGCATGGTTGCCATTGTGGCGTCGATGATTTTTGCCGCCGTCACAGGCTCTGCCATTGCGGCGACGGCGGCCATCGGGGCGCTTCTGATTTCCGAGATGCTCTCCAAGGGGTACTCAGCGCCGTATGCCGCCTCTCTCGTGGCGACGTCCGGCTCGATCGGGCCGATTATCCCGCCGTCCATTCCGCTGGTCGTTTACGGGGTCATCGTCAGCAGCTCCATCGCTAAACTGTTCATGGGCGGCATGATTCCCGGCCTGCTGATGGGCTTTTTCCTCATGCTGGCCAACTGGCTGATCAGCCGCCGGCGCGGCTACGTCGGGCGCGCCAAGCGGGCGTCATTCAAGGAACTGCGGCAGGGCTTTAAGGACGCGCTGCTCGCTCTGATCATGCCGGTCATCATCGTGGGCGGTATCGTGGGCGGCGTGTTCACTCCCACCGAATCGGCGTCGGTCGCCGTGGCGTACTCGCTCGTGCTGGGCGGGCTGGTGTACCGGGAACTGAGCTGGAAGTCGATCTGGGAGGCGTTCGTCAGCGCCGCGGTCACGAACGGAGTGATCCTGACCGTGCTGATGACGGCCCGGCTGTTTATCTGGTTCATGACCGTGCAGATGATCCCCCAGTCCATCGCCGCCGCGCTGCTGTCGGTTATTCACACCAAGTGGGGCGCGCTTCTCGTGATGAACGTGATCCTGCTGATCGCCGGGACGTTCATCGACACGACCAGCGCGATTACCATTTTCGTCCCGCTGTTCCTGCCGCTGGTGAAGACGTTCGGCATCGACTTGGTGCACTTCGGCGTCATCGTGGCGGTGAACCTGACGATCGGTATGTGCACGCCGCCGTTGGGCGTCTGTCTGTTCGTGTCCTGCGAGATCGCGAAGACGTCGCTGCGCGAGATGTTCAAGGATTTGATGATCATGCTGATACCGCTGTTGGCGGTGCTGCTGCTGACGACCTACGTGCCGTCGCTGGTCCTGTGGCTTCCCAACGCGCTGGGACTGTAACTTTCGAGTACGACAAAGCCCCGTCCGATTTCGGACGGGGCTTTGTTCTTGCCTGTCAGCGGCTTTCAAAGCCGGAGCAGTAGCAGTTTCTGTGTCGGTGAGGACACCAGCGGATGATGGAGAGTGCGACGCCCACGGCGACCATGGTGACTCCCACGTCGGCGAAGACGGCGAGCCACATGTCGGCGAGGCCGAACAGATCGAGAATCATCACACCGGCCTTGACGGCCAGCACGGCGGCGACGATGCACCGGGCAACCCGCACGGTGTGCTGGGCGACCGACACGCCGTCGGCCAGCGACGTGAGCTTGTCGTTCATGACGACGGCGTCGGAAGCTTCTACGGCGGCGTCGCTGCCGAGGCCGCCCATGGCGACGCCCACGTCGGCGGCCGCCAGAACCGGCGCGTCGTTGATGCCGTCGCCGACGAATATCAGCGAACCGCTGCCGGCGTATTGTCTGAAGCCGTCAAGGGACAGGACCTTCTCGTCGGGCAGAAGGCACGCTTTGACCTCGTCAAGTTCCAACCCGCTCGAGGCCGCGTCGGCGGCCGACTTGCTGTCGCCTGTGACCATGGCTTGGAAGCCAGCTCCCAAGTGCCGGAGCGCTTTCAGGCCGGAAGCCGCGTCGGGCTTGACCGAGTCGGCGGCGGACAGACAGCCGATCCACTCGCCGGAGCGGCACAGGTGAATCGAAGCGTCGGCGAACTCATCGGGAATCTTGGCGCCCTGATCGGCCATCAGGGCCGAGTTACCGAGAAAGTACGTTTCCCCGTTCACCGATCCGGTGACGCCTCGGCCGGGAAGTTCCTGCAGGTCTCCCGCCCGGGAGACGGCCAGCCCGCGGCTTGCCGCCAGGCGGACGACGGCCTGCGCCATCGGGTGGTTGGACCCGGACTCCAGCGACGCGGCCAGAGCCAGCAGATCGTTTTCAGCCAGGGACGCGCCGCGGATCGCCGTGACAGCCGGCCTGCCGGTGGTGATCGTGCCGGTCTTGTCGAAGGCGGCGGCCCGGACGCGCGCCAGCGCTTCAAGGTAAGTGCTTCCCTTGACGACAACGCCGTGTCGGGACGCGGCGCCCAGCCCGGCGAAGAACGTCAGCGGGACCGCGATGACGAGGGCGCAGGGACAGGAGATGACGAGGAACACGAGTCCCCGATAGGCCCAGACCGCCCACGGCTGGAGGAACAGAAGGGGCGGCAGGAGAGCGGTCAGCAGGGCGGCGGCGAACACCGCTGGGGTGTAGTATCTGGCAAAGCGGGTGATGAACCGCTCCAGCCGGGCCTTTCGCGAGCCGGCTCCTTCGACCATCGCGAGGACCCGTGCGACCGCCGAGCCGCTGAACGGGGCGGTGACCTTCGCTTCCAGCCGGCCTGTCAGGTTGAGCGTGCCGCCCAACAGGGGGCTTCCGACAGTCACGTCCTCTGGAAGGGACTCGCCGGTGAGGGCCGACGAGTCGATGCTGGACCGGCCGTCGGTCACGACCGCGTCGGCCGGCACCTTTTCGCCGGGCAGAACGGCGACGGTGTCACCGGGGCGCAGCTCCTGCGGCGTGGCCGTGACGGGTTCGCCGTTTCGGAGAAGGTGGGCCGTCTCGGGGCGGATGTCCATCAGAGCGGCGATGTCCCGCCGGGACTTGGCGACGGCCAACGACTGGAGCGCCTCGCCCAACTGGTAGAACACCATGACCGACGCGGCCTCGGCGCCCTGACCGAGACACCACGCGCCGAGCGTCGCCGCGGTCATGAGGACGAACTCGTTGAAAAAGTCTCCCCGCCGAACGGTCCGGCACGCGGCGCGGACCGTCGTCCAGCCCGCGGTAGCCCAGCCGGCAAACAGCAGGAAGGTTCGGAGCGCGCCGGAAGCGCAGAGCCCGGCAAACAGCAGGACGGCTCCGGCCAGCAGGCCCGAGCGGAGCGCGGCGCCCAGAAACGCGTTTTTCGGCATGGTTCCTCGCGCCTGCGGCCCGACGATCGTCAGGGTCGGCTCGATCTGCCGGCCAACCTTTTGACACTGGCGGCGCAGGGCCGCCTCGTCGGCGCCGTCCCGGGCTGACAGCGTCAGCAGGCCTCTTGAGAGGTCAAACGCGGCGGAGCGGACGTCGGGCAGGAACGTCAGCTCGCGGGCAATTTTTCGCGCGCAGTCCGGGCAGGCCAGCCCTTCGACGGGCCAGCGGTAGATGGCCGAGCTCACGGCTCGCTCACGTGTTCCAGCCCGACGTGGAGCAGGGCTTCAACGTGGCTGTCGGCGAGGGAGTAATAGATCGTGCGCCCTTCGCGCCGCGTCCGAACCAGCTTGGCGATCCGAAGCTGCCGGAGCTGATGGGACACCGCCGACTGGCTCATGGAGAGCCGGTGGGCCAGCTCATTGACTGAAAGCTCTCCTTGGCTGAGCAGGTACAGCAGGCGGACCCGAGTCGTGTCGGCAAACATTCGGTACAGGTCGGCCAGGTCGTCCAGCCGCTTTTCGGGGAACAGATCAACAGGGGAAGTCTCAGCTTTCATATAAACACCTCCTATAGTTGTTCATATGAATTATAGTACGACATGTATGGAGAGTCAATGCAGATAGGTAATCCTGCGAGGGGGCCTCGGGCGGAAGACGGGTGGTTTTTTCACCAACTGTGTTAAAATAACGGCACGAAGAGATAATACAGTCGCTGAAGGGTGCGGTGGCTGAATGTTTTTGGGAGGAAGTCCATGAAGAAGACTCCTTTGTTCTGGCTGTTTGGGAGAGCCCTGCTGTTGGGCTGTGTGGTGCTGCTCTTTGTGGGCGGCACAGTGCTGGCGTGGCGGGGGTTTCAGAAGGAACCAGTTCCCGTTGAGCCGGAACGGCCGGTGAAGGTGGAGGCCGTCTCTTTTTTTCAGGACGCCCAGACCTTTAAGTACTACGGGACCCTTGAGGGCTCCCGGCAGGTGAGCCTGTCGTTTCGGGTGTACGGCCCGCTGGTGGAGCTTCCCGTGTCGGAGGGCGATGCAGTCAAGAAGGGGCAGCTACTGGCTCGGCTCGACGAGAGGGATTACCGAACTAAGGTGGAGAACGCGACGGCCGGCCTGTCGGTCGCCTCGGCCCGGCTCGCTCAGGCGAAAAACGACTTTCAGCGGGCTTCGGCGCTGCGCAAGTCCGGCGCCATCGCTCAGGCGGCGTTTGAGCAGGCTCAGACGGCCTATCGGCTCGCCTCGTCTGGGGTAGAGTCGTCCAAAGCCCAGCTGGCGGCCGCCCAAGACGCGCTTCGGGATACCCGGCTCGAGGCGCCGTTCGACGGCGTGATCGCCCGCCGGCTTGTCGACAACTTCCAAGATGTCCAGGCGTCCCAGCCGATCGTCGAGCTTCAGACGGTCGGGGATCTGGATATTAAGATCAACGTGCCCGATCTGGATATGGTTCGGTTCCCCGGCATCGACTTTTTGACCGGCGAGGCGTCGTTTGACGCCGCCCCTGGCAAGTCGTTCCCGCTCAAGTTCAAGGACATGGGGACGAAGGCTGACCCGATGACCCGCACGTACCCCGTGACGGTGTCCCTGACGGAAGCGCCTCAGGGCGTCTTCCTCCTGCCCGGCATGCCCGTGACTGTCACCGTGTCGACCAAGCCCAAGGCGGGCGACGAGAAGGTCTTTTCCGTGTCGTCGAACTCTCTGGCGTCGCCGGACGGCCGGACGGTCGTGTGGGTCATCAAAGACGGACAGGCCCAGAAGCGGGAAGTGAAGGTGACTCGGTACGTGAACGGCCGGGCTCTGGTGACCGGGGACTTGGCCGTCGGCGAGCGGATCGCCGTGGCGGGAGTCTCGTTCCTGCACGAGGGGCAGAAAGTTCGAACGCTGGAGGGCGAGTAGAAAATGGAACTGGGACGGGGCTCTATCGTCCGGCGCGTATCGGTACTTTTCTTCTGCTTCCTCATCGCGGTGGCTGGGGCGGTCTCGTACTTCGAGCTGGGCAAGCTGGAAGACCCGACCTTTACGATTAAAACGGCCATCGTGGCGGCGGTGTACCCCGGCGCGAGCGCCGACGAGGTTCGCCGCGAGGTGGCCGATCCGCTCGAAGAGGCCATTCAGGCCATGGGGCAGCTGAAAGAGATAAAAACCCGCTGCACGCCCGGCATGGCGATCATCTACGCGGAGATGAAGGCGAAGTACAAGACGAGCGCTCTGCCGGAAATATGGGATATCTTGCGGCAAAAGGTGAATGACGCCAAGATCAAGCTCCCGCCGGGCGTGACGGTTGTCGTTAATAACGACTTCGGCGACGTGTACGGCCAGTATTACGCCCTGACCGGCGAGGGATACTCGCTGAAGGAGCTGAAGGACTTCGCCGACGTGATCAAGCGCGAGTTGGTCTTGGTCCCCGGCGTGGCGAGCGTCAAAATCATCGGCGACCGGCCTGACGTGGTGCGCATAGAGTTCACGCCGGAACGGCTGGCGGCCATGCACCTGCCGCCGTTGGCGCTGTACTCGGTGCTGAATCAGCAGAACGCGGTGACCGACGCCGGTCAGGTGAAGCTGAGCGACCGGCTGATTCGGCTTGACCCGACAAGCGGCATTTCAAGCCTCAGTGATCTGGAAAATCTCGTTGTGGGCGGAAGCGGTGGCTCACTGGTGCGCCTGTCCGACCTCGGTCAGGTCACCCGCGGCCCGGCCGAGCCGCCTCAGCTTTTGATGGAATATGACAACCGGCCGGCGCTCGGCATCGGCATTTCGACCGTCGAGGGCGGCAACGTGGTCGCGATGGGCGAGGCCGTCAAGGCGCGGCTGGAAAAGCTGAAGCCCTTCATGCCCATCGGAATGGAGCTTCAGCCGGTGTACCTGCAGTCCGACGGCGTGACTCAGTCGGTCAACGAGTTCGTCATGAACGTCATCGAGTCGGTAGCCATCGTGGTCGGCATTCTGCTGATCTTCATGGGACTCAGGACGGGGTTGCTCATCGGCCTTGTCCTTCTGCTGGTCATCGCGGCGACTCTGGCGACAATGAAGGTCCTAGGGATTTTCCTTCAGATCGTGTCCCTCGGCACCCTGATCGTCGCCTTGGGCATGCTGGTTGACAACGCGATCGTCATCTCCGAAGAGATGCTCGTCGGGGTCGGGCGGGGCGAAGAGCTGACGGCCGTGGCCGAAAAAGCTGTGACGGTCAATTTCTGGCCGCTTCTGGGCGGGACCCTGATCGCCATTCTCGGGTTCATGCCCGTCGGCCTGTCGAACGAGGCGGCCGGCGAATTTTGCCGGAGCCTGTTCCAGGTCATCTCCATTTCCCTGCTGTGGAGCTGGGTTTTGGCCCTGACTGCCACGCCGGCGCTGGGCTCGTTCCTGCTTCACGGCACCAAGGTAGTCGATGACCCGTATGACAGTTTCCTGTTTCGGTGGTACCGCCGTTTCCTAGAGTGGTGCATTCGTTGGCGGTTCCTCGTCATCCTGATGACGATCGGATGTTTTGCCGTCTCCGTGGCGGGGTTCAAGTCGGTGAAGAAGTCGTTCTTCCCCAACTCGAACAGCCCGTATTTCATCATCGACCTGTGGTCGCCTCAGGGGACGGATATTAACAGTCACCTTGAGAAGGCACGGGCGATAGCCCTCGGGCTGAGCGCGAGAAAAGACGTTAAGCACGTGACGGTCGTGGCCGGCGGCGGCGGGCTTCGGTTCCTTCTGACGATTGCGCCGCCGGACCCGAACAGTTCGTTCGCTCAGATGATCGTCGAGACGGACGGGGAGGACGGCCCGCTGGCCGCCCTTCAGGACGCCGAGCGGATGATGTCCCAGATGCCCGGAGTGGAAGGCGTCTGCAAGCTGTTCAGCAAGGGGAGCGGTCTGACTGCTAAGGTCGAGGCCCGGTTCAGCGGCCCCGATCCGAACGTCCTGCGCGAGCTGGCCGACAAGGCGGCGGTGATCTTCCGCTCCACGCCGGGAAGCCGGTTTACCCGCACGGACTGGCGCGACCGGGTGAAGGTGCTCAAGCCCCAGATCTCGGTGGACCGAATGCGCCACTTGGGACTGACCCGGCCGATGATCGCCCAGACGATTCACATGGTCTCGGGCGGGACGACGGTAGGCCTTTACCGGGACGGCAAGGACCTGCTGCCGATTTTGGCGACCGTGCCGAAGAAAATTCGTTTTGACTACGGCGCGCTTCGGTCCCTGCCGATCTGGGCTCCTGCCGCGTTGGGGACTGTGCCCCTTTCGTCGGTGGTGACGTCCTTTGAAAGCGACTGGGAGGACCAGATCCTTTGGACCTACAACCGGCAGCTGGCGATTCTCGTCCAGAGCGAGGTAGCGCTGAACCAAAACGCCAACGACTTTTTGGACGCCGTGCGGCCGAAAGTCGAGGCCATTCCGCTGCCTGTGGGGTACAAGCTGGAATGGGCCGGCGAGTACAAGACCAGCGGCGAAGCCGTTCGAGGGATTATTCAGCTCCTGCCGTACGGCGTGATCGGCATGTTCTTCCTGATGGTCCTGCTGTTTAACGGGTTCATTGAGCCGACGATCATCTTCCTGTGCCTGCCGCTGACGGTGATCGGCGTGACTTGGGGGCTGCTCCTGAGCAACCAGCCGTTCTCGTTCTTGGCGTTTTTGGGATTCCTGAGCCTGATGGGAATGCTCTCGAAGAACTCGATCGTGCTGTTGGATCAAGTGGCGTCGGAGTTCGCCGCCGGCAAGGATCGGTACGAGGTGATCGTGAACGCCGGGGTGAGCCGACTGCGTCCTGTGAGCATGTCGGCCGTGACGACCGTTCTGGGAATGATCCCGTTGGCTGGCGACAAGCTGTTCGCGCCGCTGGCTGTGACGATTATGGCCGGTCTCACCGTGGCGACGGTCTTGACCCTGATTATCGTGCCGGTGCTCTGTTCGATCTTCTACCGAGTCCCACCGCGCCGCTGCCATGAGTAAGGCGCGGAAGCGGCTGTTCATTCTTGGCGTTCTTGCCGCGTCGGCGCTTCTCTCCTTTTGGGGGTGGCGCCGCCTCGGTTCGCTTGAGCTGGTGGAAGCCCGGTTAGCCTCGTGGCCGGCGTCTCAGGTCGTTCGGTCCCGTGACGGGACTATCATCGGCATGTCTCTGTCCGCCGACGGCGAGTTCTGCGTGCCGGTTCCCCTGTCTTCCATGGGGAAGCTGATGCCCCGGCTGACCGTGCTGGTGGAGGACAAACGGTTCTGGCGTCACGGCGGGGTGGATTGGCAGGGGCTGGCTTCGGCCGCCGTTGACTGGGCGTTCCGGGGCCGCCGCCGGGGCGGGTCGACGATCACGACGCAGGTCATCCGCATGGCGTACCCCGCGCCGCGGACCTTGGGGACGAAGATTCGGGAGTTCGCCCAGGCGGACACATTGGAGCGCCGGCTGAAGAAAGAACAGATCCTTGAGCTGTACTTGAACCGGGCGCCTTTTGGCTCCAATATCCGTGGCGTCGAGGCGGCCGCCCAGATGTGGTTCGGCCGAACATGCCAGCACTTGACGGCCGCTCAGGCGGCCCTGCTGGTCGGCATGGTCAAGGCGCCGACCGCGTACCGTCCGGACTTGAACCCGCAGGCGGCCAAACGCAGGCGGGATCTTATTCTGTCGATGGCCAAGGATGCCGGGATTATCGACAGCTTTCAGTACCAGTGCGCGCTGGACGAGGCTCTGCCCAGCAGACTGCTTCAGCCGCCGTCTCAGGAGCTTCTGTTCTGTCAGGCTGTCACCGACCGGCTGATTGGGCAGGACGTGACGACGACGCTTGATCGGTCGTGTCAGAAGATAGTCCGCTCGGCGCTTGAAACCGCGTTGGCCCACCAGCCGCCGGAAGTGACGGCAGCGGCCGTCCTGCTGGAAAACGAGACCGGCGCGGTCCGGGCTCTGGTGCCGAACGCCCGATGGGGCAGCGGGAACTCGGGCCAGTGGGTTGACTGTTCCTCCGCCCTTCGTTCGCCCGGGTCGTCCCTCAAGCCGTTCGTCTACGCGATGGCCTTCGAGCGGGGCGTCCTGACGCCCGGCCTGCTGATGGCCGACACGCCGCTCGGCATGGGCGGACGGACGCCGCGGAACTTCGACAAACTGTACCGCGGCCCGGTGAGCGCGAAACGGGCGCTGAACGACTCGCTGAACGTCCCGGCCGTCCGGGCCCTGCGGGCCGTGTCGGCTGACGAGCTTCTGCGGCGGATGAGACGGGCCGGACTGGAAAACATCAAAAAGGAAGCCGACTGGTACGGGGATTCGCTCGTGCTGGGCGGCTGTGAGGTGAGCCCCCTTCAGCTGGCGGAGGCCTGCACGGTCTTCGCTCGGTTGGGGGAGCGAATTTCGCCTGTATTTGAGGCCGGTCGGACTGGCGCCGTCGAGCAGGTGTTCACGCCTCAAGCCGCTTGGCTGGTCACCGACTGCCTGTCCGATCCGTCCCGGCTGCCGATCACCCTGCGGTCGGTGGACGCCCTTCGGGGCAAGTTCGCTTTTAAGACCGGGACGAGCTACGGCCTTCGGGACGCGTGGACGGCCGTTTGGAACGGTCGGTGGACGTTGGTCGTGTGGCTGGGAGATCCGACCGGGCGCCCTCACAGCACGCTTGTCGGGCTGTCAGCGGCGGTTCCCGCGGCCAGCCAGATTTTCCGTCATCTGCCTGAAGGGTGGCCTGTGCCTCGTCCCGAGGGGCTCGAGCGGCGGAGCGTCTGTTCCCTGTCGGGGCTACCCCCTTCGCCGGCCTGCGCGACTCGGACGTCCGACTGGTACATTCCGGCTGTCTCCCCTTCGGGGGTTTGCCAAATGCACCGATACCACGGCGGGCGGGTGGTGACCGTCTGGCCGAAGGAGCTTTCCCGCTACATGTCCGGCCGCGACAGGCCCGGTCAGATGATCGTGGCCTCTCCGTTGGACGGGGCGGACTACCTGTACTACGAGCAGGGCAGCAAGCTGGCTCTGCGGTGCGAGGGAGCGGGCCAAGTTCACTGGTTTGTCGACGGACAGTTCGTCGGCACGTCGCCTTCCGGAACTGACTCGGTGATGTGGCCGATGAAGCCGGGCAAGCACGAGGCGACGGTCATGGACGGTACGGGCAGGAAGCGATCGGTTTCTTTTACTGTTTCGTCGATCTTTTCCGAGCCGGGAGAGCTTCAGGAGCTCGTGCCGGAACCTTCCAAGCCGTAGAGAAACGGCGCTGTGCTTTATCTGCTGTAGTTCATCTGGAGAGGAGAATTGGATGTCTGTCGTTTCACCTGTTATTGCGCTGCTGTCCTTGATGTTTTTGGGGTGGTGGCTCCATGGACGCGGGATTGTGACCGAAGCGGCTGAGGTCGGAATGACCCAGCTGCTTTTTTATGCTTTCATGCCGGCGGCCCTGTTCGTCGCGGGGCTCAAGTTCCGGCCCGGACAGGTCCAGGGGCTGAGGTACACGCTGATCATTTATGGCGGGTTCCTGTTCGCGATGGCGGCGGCGGGACTGCTGGCGTGGCTTCGGGGATTTGACCGGCGGCGGGTCGGCGCGGTCTTTCTGGCCGACGTGCGGAGCAACATCATCTACGTGGCCATGCCGTTGGTCGCCCTGTGGCTGGGCGAGGACGGCGAGTCGGCCATGGCGGCTTTCGTCGCGCTGTCGACGCCGTTCTACAACATCGGCCCGCTGATGGCGGCGGAGGTCGCCCTGTCCGGCCGGTTTGACTGGCAGGGCTTGGCCGACGGGGCCAAGCGGACCGCCGTCAACCCGGTGTTCATCGCGCCGCTTTTGGCGATGGGGTTCGTCTTCACCGGCACGGCCTCGGTCATCCCTGAATGGCTGCTGACGGCCTTGGGAATTATGGGGCAGGGCTCGACGGCTCTGGCCCTCGTCGTCATCGGCGCGTCGCTGGACCTTCATGGTCTCCCCCGGGCGCTGAAAGGCTGCTGGCCTGACTTGGCGGTCAAGCTGGTTCTGCTGCCGCTTTTCGTCTTCGCCTGTTATCTCGTTTGGCCTCTGTCGGATAAGACGGCTATGGTGGCGACGGTCATCACCTGCGCGGCCAGCCCAGCGTTCAACTGTTACATCATCGGCCGGTCGATCGGCCTCGACGCGGAGTACCTGTCGGGCCTGCTGGCATGTGGGACCGTCATCGGCGCCGGAACGGCTGCCGTTTGGATGGCTCTCGCGTCGGCTTTTTTGTAAAGAGAATTCTTGACTGGCTGAGCGGTCTGTTTTATGATGAGCAAAACGTCAAATGAACGCGTTTCGGCCCAGGGAAGCCGGTGAAAATCCGGCGCGGTGCCGCCACTGTGAGCTCGGGCCCCTCGGGGCCCGGCGAGTCAGACTGCTGGCCGGACGCGAGTCTTCGATGGCCCGCGGCCTACGGGTAACTTCGATGTTTCGCCGAGGGCGCTTACCCCAACGGCGGCAACAGCGACGGGCAAAGGCCCGTCGCTTTTTTAGCCAGTTTTAAAGACAGCAGGAACAGATCACAAAGGAGGAATGGGAGAATGTTTGGATCCAAAAAGGTTTTGCTTTCCCTGGGAGCTGCAGCTGCGGCTCTCGCGATGGCGGCGTCAGGGGCCGGCGCTCAGGACGTGCCGACCGTCTCCGGCGAGGTGGACGGGGTCAAGTACACCTGCAAATTCGAGCAGGCGCCCAAGCGGGCGGTCAGCCTGTCCCACTTCACCACTGAGATGATGCTGGCTCTGGGGCTCGAGCCGTCGATGGTCGGCACCGCGTTCCTCGAGGAGCCGATTTATCCGCCCGTTGCCGAGGCGTACAAGAAGGTCCCCGTGCTGTCCGACACTTGGCCGTCGATGGAAGTCTTCATGGCCACTTCGCCGGACTTCGCCACCGGCTGGGCTACCGCCTTCTCCAAGAAGGGGCTGGAAGCTCAGGCGCTGCTCGATCGGAACGTGAAGATTTTCATTCCCCGTTCGACCGTGGACTTTGACGCCAACCTGGACACGCTGTTTGACGATTTCATGACCTTCGGGCGCATCTTCCGGGTTGAAGACCGGGCGAAGGCGTACGTGGAAAAGCAGAAGGAGCAGCTGGCGGCGATTCAGAAGCGCATTGCCGGCAAGCCCGCGAAGAAGATTTTCATCTACGATTCGGGCAGCGACGACGCGTTCACCGTGTATGAGGGTTTCACCACCAACCTGTTCCGCCTGATCGGCGCCGAGAACATTTTGGCCGGCAAGGGCGTGAAGAAGACGTGGGGCAAGTGCAGCTGGGAAGAAGTCGTGGCCGGAAACCCGGACGTGATCGTGGTCATCGGCTACAGCAAGAGCGTTCGCTTCCAGGAGACCGACGCGCCCACGAAGATCGAGTGGCTTAAGAACTTCGCGCCCCTCAAGGACGTGACGGCCATCAAGAACAACGCGTTCGCACAGGTGAGCTTGGCTGATATCTGCCCGGGCATCCGGAACATCGACGCTCTGGAGCGGCTGAGCAAGGCTGTGTATGGCGACTAGAACTGACAGGAGGGCAAAAGCGGGCACGCTTTTGCCCTTTCTTTTGGTCTTCTTGGTCGTCTCGGTGCTGCTGTCGCTCGGCATCGGCGCGGTTCACGTCCCGCTGTCCCAGACGGCGGCCGTCCTCGTCTCGCACCTGTGGGGCGGCCCGGGCGGAGGGCCAGCGGCCGAGGCGATCGTCTGGGGGCTGCGCCTTCCCCGGGTGCTTCTTGCCGCCTCTGGAGGGGCGGTCTTGGCTCTGGCCGGCGTCTTGATGCAGACTTTGACTCGCAACCCGGTAGCCGAACCGTACGTGCTGGGCCTTTCCAGCGGGGCGTCGGCCGGCGCGGTGTGGATCATCATCTTCGGCGGGCTGCCGTGGGCCGGCGGGTGGGCCGTCCAGCTGGGCGCCTTCGCCGGCGCCGTGCTCTCGCTGGCCGTCGTGCTGTCGCTGGCGGGAAAAAGGCCGTCAGCCCTGCGGCTGGTGCTTTTAGGGCTGGGCGTCGGGGCGTTTTTCTCAGCCTTAACGGCGTTCACGCTCTGCGAGGCCCACAACGACTCGGAGCTGCGCAGCGCGATGTTCTGGATGCTGGGCAGCTTTTCGACCGCCCGGCTGGCCGATCTGCCGCCGGTGCTGTTGGCGCTGGCCGCTGGCGTGGTCGGGACCTTGGCCGCTCACAAAGAGTTGGACGGTCTGTTGCTGGGCGACGGACCTGCCGCGTCGCTGGGCATTCCCGTTCGGCCGGTTCGGATCGGCGCGGCCCTGACGTCCGCTCTGGTGGTGGCGCTGTTGGTGTCTAAAACCGGCGTGGTTGGGTTTGTCGGGCTACTCGCGCCGCACTTGGCCCGCCGTCTCGTCGGGCCGGGGCACAAGGGGCTGACGGCCGTGGCCCTGCCCTTGGGCGCGATTATCCTCGTCTGGGGGGACACGCTCGCCCGCACGGTGTACGCGCCTCAGGAACTGCCGGTCGGGGTCCTCACGTCTCTGGTCGGCGCGCCGTTGTTCGTGTGGCTCGTCCAGAAAGACTATTCGTTCGGAGGCCAGTCGTGATAGAGATTAAAGATCTGAGCTGCCAGCTTGGGGACCGGTACGTGCTGGATCACGTGTCCTGCTCGTTCGGCGACGGGCTGGTCACGGCGGTCATCGGCCCGAACGGTAGCGGAAAGACGACGCTCCTGCGCCACCTGACCCGAACCTATCCGTCCCAAGGCCGGATAAAAATCGACGGCGTGCCGCTGGAGACCCTGTCGTCCCGGCAGCTGGCCAGAAACTTGGCCGTGCTGGAACAGGACGCCATGCTGCTGGGAGCTGACTTTACCGCTTCCGATTTGGTGGTGATGGGCCGTTACGCCCAGCGCGGATTCGGCCGGGCGTACGAGGCGGACGACTTTGGATTCGCCGAGGCCGCGTTGGCTCGGGTGGGCCTCGAGGGGTTCGGATCCCGTCGGGTGTCCGATATGTCCGGCGGGGAGCGGCAGCGGGTCATGCTGGCCCGGGTGCTGTGTCAGGACGCCGCGGCGCTCGTCCTCGACGAGCCGATGAACCACCTTGACCCGGCTCACGCTTTGGCCGTTGCGGCGCTGCTCCGGCAGGAGAAGAAGACGACCGCGGTGGTCATTCACGACCTGAACTTGGCGTCTCTCGTCGCCGACCGGATTTTGGCACTGGAAGACGGACGAGTGGCCGGGTACGGGACGCCGGCCGAGTTGCTGACGGCCCCGTTCGTCAAGAAACTGTTCGGCGTGGACGCGGCTGTGACGCTCTTCGACGGCCGGCCGCACTTGGCCTTTCGACTTCCCGGATAACGTGGCGAATAAAAATGCCGCCGCCCTCAAAAGGGCGGCGGCGTTTTTATTTGCCGTCAGCGCGAAAGGGAACCTTCCGGCGTCAGGGACAGGAGCCGGGAGCTGTTGAGCAGGACGGCGAACGCGCCCACGTTGTGGAGCACCGCGCCGGTCAGAGGGACGACGATTCCCGCGGCCGAGAGGGCGATCATGACGAAGCTGATCGAGAACGTGAGAGCCACGTTCTGGACGATGATCCGTCTGGTGGAGCGGGCCAAGTCGAGGGCGAACGGGATGTGGTTCAGGTCGTTGTTCATCAGAGCCACGTCCGCGCTGTCCACGGCGGCGTCGCTGCCCATGGCGCCGAGCGCCAGTCCGACGTCGGCTTCGGCCAACGCCGGCACGTCGTTGACCCCGTCGCCGGCAACCAGTACTACGCCGGACCCTCGAAGCTCTCGGACGGCTTCCAGCTTGTCTTCCGGCAGGAGCCGGGAGCGGATATCGTCCATGCCGCAGGCTTTCCCCACGGCCTGAGCCGATGAGTCGTTGTCGCCGGTCAGCATGACGATCCTCTTCACGCCCAGCTGGCGCAGACGTCCCATGGCCTCCGGGGCGCTGTTCCTCACTTGGTCGCCGAAGAGCAGACAGCCCAGCAGGCGGCCGTTTTTCGCAGTCCACGACACCGGGCCGATGTTTGAGACGTCCGGCACGTCAAAGCCCTCTTCGGTCAGCCAGCCGGCGCTGCCGAAAAGGATGACGTCGCCGCCGCGCCGGGCTTCCATGCCTCGGCCGGAGTGTTCCCGCACTTCCCAGTCCGTCCACGAGCCGGCGGTTCCGGCAGCGGCGGCAACGGCCCGGGAGATGGGATGAAGCGAGTCTTTGGCGGCAACGGCTGCCGCTTCGAGCAGTTCACTTTTCGTGACGCCGGGCTGTGGCTGAAGGTCGGTGCACTGAAGCTCGCCCAGCGTGAGGGTTCCCGTCTTGTCCAAAACGACCGTGTCGACCCGGGTCAGGTCCTCGATGAACTTGGAGTTTTTAATGAGCAGCCCGTGCCGCGACGCGGTTCCCAGCGCGGCGATCATCGGGGCGGAGCTGACCAGCAGCTGGCCGCACGGGCAGCTGACGACGAGAATGGCGATGGCCCGTGAGATGTCGTGGGTGAAAAGCCCCACGGCTCCGGCTGCGGCCAAAGAGAACGGGATGTAGTAGTGGAGAAACGTGTCGATGACGCGGGCTTCGGGAATCGTGATTCGCTCGGCCCGGTGCATTAGCTCCAGAATCTTGGCGAACGACGTGTTGTCCGCCGGCTTGTCGACCCGGACTGTCAGGGGGCCGTCCAAGTTGACTGTCCCAGCGTACACCGGGTCTCCCGCTTTGACGGACTGGGGCAGCGACTCGCCGGTCAGCGATTTTTGGTCCACGTTGCTCTTGCCGGACAGGACGGTCCCGTCGATGGGGAAGGTCATTCCCGGCTTGACGGCGACAATCTGTCCCGGCACAAGGCTTGCGGCGTCTACCGACCGTTCCGCGCCGTCTTCGACGAGCAGCGCCGTCTTAGCCTGCATGCGGCGAAGTCCCTCGATGGCCTCGCGCCCGCCCAGAATGCTGCGCTCTTCGAAGAAGTGGGCGCACGACAGGATGACGGGAATCAGCACGGCGGTCACGTGGGATCCGCTGACGAAGCTCGCCAAAATGGCGATGGTGACGAGAATTTCAGTGCTGTTCGTCGTGTTGGGGCTTAAAAAACCCTGCGCGGCGGCGACGAACGCCGGGGACGCGCCGATCAGGCAGCCGGCCAAGAAGATAAAGCCGGTGACGGCGGTTTGGGAGGGGAAGAGGCTCCGGTAAATTAGGCCGGCGAAAAGGCAGGCCAGAGCGGCCAGCGCCAGAAAAATGCGGTTTTCGATGCGCTCCCGCTCGCTGGCTGTGAGCGAGCTGCCGCCGGCGGCCCGCAGCGAGTCGTCGGCCATGGAATGAATGCGCTTCATGAGTTCCTCCTAAGGCAGCAGAAGCCGCGGCGAGCCGTCAGGCGGCAGGCCCCACGTGGTCTTCATGCGCTGCAGAAGCTCGGACACCCGGTCGGCCCACAGCCGTTCGGACGTGACCAGCGGGCTCGTCTGAAACTGGGGCAGCACGCCCCAGAACTCGGCCAGGTCGGTTTTGGCCGCGGCCGAGGCGTGAGACGCCAGCGCCTTGGCGTCCTGCACCGTCTGAGCCGCGTCGGCCACGGCGGCCGGGACGATCTGCTCCCGGTACTGAACCGCCTCTTTCACCGCCGTCTCCCGGTTGACCGTCGCATCGATGACCGCGTCAAATGCCGCTTTCGTCTCCCGCGGCGGCTCGATGGCGCGGAACTCGAGCGCGATCAGCCCGACGCCGGTGTCGAGCTTGTCCAGCTGTTTCTGAGCGGCGGACAGAATTTTTTCGGCCAGCTCCTTTTTGCCGGTGGTCAGCAGCTGATCCACCGGCGAGCCGGCGGCGGCCTGCCCGATGGCTGACGTGACGGTGCCTCTAACGATATCGGCGGGGTTTTGGACCGCTAAGGCCCAGGCGACCGGGTCTTCGATGCGGTACTTGGCGGTGGCGCGGAGCGTGACGGCGCTGCCGTCTCCCGTGAGGGCGTATCCGGAGGCGCGAATCAGTCCCAGAGTGGACAGCCCCGGCGCGAACGCGTCGATTGTCACCTCGTGGACGCGGCCGACCGGCACGACGACCACGCGGTCAATCACCGACGGGAACGCGACGAGCAGTCCAGGGCCGTGAACCTGCTCCTGCCGGCTTGAGCCCACCAGCCGGCCGAACCGCAGGATCACCGCCGCTTCGTCGTTTTTAATCATCCGAAGTCCGGAAAAGGCCAGACCGACGAGGATGATGATGACGCCCCAGCGGAAGCACCCCGCCAGAGTGACCAAGGCGTTGGCCAAGGCGGAGGAGTCTTGGCGGTTCACTGATTGCTCTCCGCGGCCGGCTCGTTCGGCGTTGAGACGGCCTTTTCTTTTGCTGGCGTCTGGGGAAGGGGCTTGCGGCCGATCAGCGGGTTGGCGCTCAGCACGTCAAACGGGCTCTGGGAAGTTCGGAGCACGAGGACCGTCGACTCGTTCACCGCAGCTTCAAGAACGCGGAGCTTGGTGAGGAACTTGAAGAGCTCCGGATCCTTCGAGTGGGCGGCCGCGTAGATGGCCGAGACGTCCTTCTCAGACTGGGCGGTGATGGCCGCGGCTTCTTCCTGCGCGTTGGCTCGGATCGTGGCGGCCTGCACGTCCGCGTCGCCGCGGATCGCCGACGCGTCGCGCTCGCCTTCGGCCGCCAGACGGACGACCTGCTTTTGCCGGTCGGCGGACATCTGGTTCAGCACGCTGGCCATGTTGGACGAGGGGAAACCGACGCGGCGCAGCTTGACCGCCGTCACTCGGACGCCGTACTGGCGCTGGGCCGAGTCGGCCACCTGATCGAACAGGTCCCCTTCGATCTTCTCGATTTTCAGGTCGCCCTCGTCCAGCGAGACGAGCGCGGTCAGGTCGTAGTTGCCCATCACGCCGTTGGTGGCGTTCGTCGTCAGGTCGTCAAGGTATTTGGACGCCTGTTCGTCGTTGCCGACTGCCGTGGCGAACTTGAGCGGATCGGATATCTGCCAGGTCGTCCAGGTCTGGAGCACGACGTTTTTCTTGTCCCGGGTGAGGGTTTCCAAAAAGCCCGACTCCTGGTACCGAAGGCGCCCGTCGTAGTGCCGAACTTCCTCAAACGGCCACGGGAGCCGGAAGTGGAGGCCCGACTGGGTCACCACAGACCGGGGCGCGCCAAACCGCAGCACCAGAGCCAGCTGACGCTCCTGAACCTGAAAGGTAAAGCCGAAAAAGGCGATCAGGCCCAGCGCCACGGCGGCCAGTACCCACTTGAGGCAGACCTGAGCGAGAGTTCTTTCTTTAGCCATTCGTCAATTCCTCCTATTTGCGTTCAGTGCTCGCCGGGCTGCCAGCCGCCTGCCCCGAGGCGGCGGATGGCGCGGTCGAAGCGGCGCCGGCTGAGCCGTTCTGGCCGTCCTGATAGAGAGTTGAGTCTAAAGCGGCGCCGTCGGCGCCTGTGAGCTGAGACTGGCCGTTGGAGAGGATCAGCCGCTCGGGGGCGACGCCGTCTCCTAGCAGATACAGTTTCCGCCCGGCCAAGGCCTGAGTCAGGGCGGCCATCGTCTTGGTGAACTCGTAGCAGGCCGGCGAGGAGTGGTACGCTTCCCGGCTGGCCAGATAACTCGTCGCCTCCGACTTGGCGTCGGCGTTTTTCAGCTCCGACTCGGCCTTGGCATCGTCCAGCATTCGCTTGCCGTCGCTTTGCGCGCCGGCTATCGCGGCGTCGGCGTCGCCCTGCGCGGCCAGTCGGGCGGTCGCCTTGTCGATCTGGGCGCTGACCACCGACTGGTAGACCGAGCCGATCTCGATCGGCGGGTGAATACTCTTGACCACCACGTCTTCGACTTGGAGACCTAAGGCGTTTTTGTTGCAGAAGTCCCTGAGCCCGTTCATAACCCGTTCGGACAGGTCGTGCCGCCGTTTGGAAATGAGGGTGTCCAGATCGCTGGACGCGGTCTCCTGAACCAACAGTCGGTAGGACTGGGCGATGAGCTGCCGCTCCGGGTCAGCGTAGTTGGTCAGGTAGCTGAACAGGTCCCCGATCCGCCATTTCACGATCAGGTTAATCGCGGCCAGCTCCTTGCCGCCGCCTGTGACCAACGACATCTCGTCGGTGCTGTGGGACTGGGCCCAGAGGAAGTCCTTTGACTGGTTGGGCTGAAAGCCCACTTCCTGCGCCTGAATCCGGTCGGTGTTGAAGACCTCGACTCGTCCAAGCGGCCACGGCGGCACCATGTGAAACCCCGGGCCGGTGATGTTATGAGCCGACAGCCGGCCGAAGTGGTACACCGCGGCCTGCTGGCCGGGGCCGACTTCCACGAACCCTGTGGCGTACCATATGATGCCCGCCACGGCCAGAGCCGTCAGGGGAAGTTTTTTCCGCAGGTACCCGAGGCTCCAGAGGGAGTGGAGCGACAGGCCGGTGTGGGCGGAAAGCTGATCGACCAGCGTCGAGCCGCCGAAGAGCCGGCCGGCCATGGCGAACTGCGCGTCGTTTCCGCTCCTGAGGGACAGGACGAACCCAACGGCGCCGACGGCAAACGAGACGAGAGCGTAGGCCCACAGCAGGATGAACGCGATCCGAACCGGCAGGGAAATCGAGACGCCTGTCCAGATGAACAGGGCCGCGCCGCCTGCCAGAATGCCGAAAATGACTCGGTCGGCCCGAAGGAACGCGCCGATCAGAGCGCCGTCGGCGACATCATCTTCAAAGAGTCTCCACCAACTGGCCAAGAGAATCGAAACGAGAAGCGGGACGACCGCCAAAATGCCGTCGAGCCACGACAAGGTCTCCTGGGGAGGCAAGTCGCCCACGATGAGGAAAAACCAGCTCCACACGGCGGCCAAAAGGACGAGCGGAACGATCGCGCCAAGCGTCCTGAGCCACGGCGGAACGACCGTCTTCTTTCTCGTCGCGTCCTCTCGGTCCGACGGGCCGAACAGCCGGCGAAGCTCGTCGGACGCCAGAAGCGCGCCGCACTGGGCGAACGCCAGAAGGGAACCGGCGAAGAACATGGCGAGCCCGGTTCGGTTCTGGACGGCCAAGCTGACAAATCCGGCGAGTGACAGCCCTAAAATGGCAGCCAGCCGTCTCTGGCCGGTTGATATGTTTTTCATCGTCTCACCTCATCACCCGGCAGGCCGGGTCAACTCAAAACAAGTGAATTATAACGTAGAACGCCGCAAGATTATCCTGTTGGAAGAGTAGTTAGAAGAGTCAAACGCCCGCGTCTCCCCGATATTCGGTAGAACTGATGACAAAGACGCCGGGCCGTTCCCCCAGTGAGGCGGAAACGGCCCGGCGGTTCAGAAATGTTACAGTCGGGCGACGCCGGTCTCTCGCGCGGCCTTCGACACGGCGGCCGCGACGGCCGGCACGACGCGAGGATCGAAGCTGTCCGCGATGACCAAGTCGGCGCTCAGTTGATCGTCGGGAATGAGGCCTGCCAACGCGTCGGCTGCGGCTAACGTCATGCGGTCGTTAATGCAGGAGGCCTGGACGTCCAGCGCCCCACGGAAGATGCCGGGGAAGCCGAGGCAGTTGTTGACCTGGTTGGGGAAGTCGCTTCGGCCGGTGCCGACGACCGCCGCGCCGTTCTCCTTCGCTTCCTGCGGGAAGATCTCCGGCACCGGGTTGGCCATGGCAAAGATCACCGAGTCGGGCGCCATGGACCTGACCATCGCCCCGGTGAGCGCCCCGGCGACCGACGTGCCGAGGAAAACGTCCGCCCCCTTGACCGCGTTGGCCAGCGTCCCTTCGACGCCGCGCGGGTTGGTGGCCTCCGCCAGACGCGCCTTGCACGGGGAAAGATCCCTAGAACGGGACAGGATGCCCCGGGAGTCGCACAGGACGATGTCCGACGCGCCCGCCTGGGCCAGCAACAGGGCAATGGCCGTTCCGGCCGCGCCGGCACCGTTGATGACGATTTTCGTCTCGGCCATCTTCCGGCCCGTGACCTTCAGCGCGTTCAGCAGCGCGGCCAGCAGGACGGTCGCCGTGCCGTGCTGGTCGTCGTGGAAAACCGGAATGTCGCAGGCGTCCTTCAGACGGGTTTCAATTTCGAAGCACCTAGGCGCGGAGATATCTTCGAGGTTGATGCCGCCCAGAGTCGGCGTCAGGGCGGAGACGATTTTGACGATTTCGTCTGGGTCCTGAGTTCTCAGGCACAGCGGAAACGCGTCGAGGTCCGCGAACGTTTTAAAGAGGACGCACTTGCCCTCCATGACGGGGATCGCTGCCTCGGGGCCGATGTTCCCCAGCCCCAGAACGGCGCTGCCGTCGGAGATGACGGCCACCGTGTTGGCCTTGGCCGTCAGCTCGTAAATCTCCTGCCGGTCCGAGCTGATCACCCGACAGGGGCCGGCGACGCCGGGCGTATAAGCCAAGGCGAGGTCGGCCATGTTTCCGACGGCCATTTTAGGGCTCATCGCCACCTTGCCGCGGCAGGAACGGTGAAGGTCAATAGAACGCTGATAGACGTCTTGAGATGCCATAAAAGTCACTTCTCCTTTGAAAAGTTCATGCTTTTGCCCGCCGCGCTCAGTTCCGCCGGGAAAAGGAAAAGTCAGGGGACGACGGAACGTCCACTGACGGTCTACTTGGAAGAGTCAGCAGCTGGAGCGCCTTCCGGTTCCTCAAGTTGAGCGCCGGTCGCCTCGAGAAGCCCGGAGAGGATCGTTTCAAGCCGGTTCATCGACTTGCCGTACGACGCCCAGTCTCCGGCTTTCATCGCCGCCTGTCCGTCGAGCCAAGCCTCTTGGGCCTGTCGGGCCAGTTCTGCCGCGTTCCCCCCAGCGGTCTGTCCGCCGGATGCCTTCTCCTGCGGCTCTGGGGTCTTCGGCTGAGGCGGCAGGGCGCCGCCGGCCGTCTGGGCCAGAAGTTTTTCCAGCGCCCCGGCGAATGTCTCGTCCCACGCGACTCGCCCGCCGCTGGACAGGATAATTCGCTTTAGCTCCGGCATTTCGCTGGTCTCGGCCTTCAGGTACAAGGGCTGAACGTAGAGCAGCGACTTGCCCACCGGGATCACCAGCAGGTGCCCTCTGATGACGTCGCTGCCGCGCTGGGACCACAGCGACAGCTGGGCGGAGATTTCAGGCGTTTGGTTGATCAGGGCGGCCACTTGATTGGGGCCGTAGATCAGAGTTCGCTTGGAGAACCGATAGACCAACAGGTCGCCGTATCTGTCGCCGTCACAGCGGCCGGCCAGCCACGCGATCATGTTGTCTCGGCCAACCGGCGTGTAGGGCGTCATCAGCATGAACTCGGAGTTCTTTTCGCCTTCCAGCTTCAGCGTCACGTAGTACGAGTCCAACGAGCCGCTGCCGCTTGTCAGCTCGGGAATAGTCCGCCAGTCCCTTTCGTAGTCCGATTCCACCGAGCTGTTTTCGCCGCCGGTCCCGGTCAGAGTCCGCCACACGTCTTCCTTGTTGTAGAACGTGTTGGGGTCCTGCATGTGGTACGTGGCGTACACGTTGGCCTGAACGGAGAACAGGTCTTTCGGATAGCGCAGGTGAGGTTTCAGGTCGTCGCTCATCTGGGACGCCGGCTTGAAGAGCGACGGGAAAATCCGGCTCCACGTGGCGATCAGCGGGTCCTGTTCGTCGACGACGTAAAAGTTCATCGTGCCGTCGTACGCGTCGACCGTGGCCTTGACGCTGTTTCGGATGTAGTTCAGCGTCAGGGAACGGTAGGATGAGCGAGGGTCCTTCATGTGAAGCTGGGTCGGCTCCGAGTAGGGATACCGGTCCGTGACGGTGTAGGCGTCCACAATCCAAATGATTCGCCCGTCGACGATCGCCGGGTACGGGTCGCTGTCGTAGAGGAGGAACGGCGCGGCTTGATTAAGCCGGTCGATGATATTGCGCTGGTACATGACCCGGCTGTCGTCGTCAAACACGTCGGAGAAGAGGATCTTCGAGTCGTTGAACGCCAGTGCGAAGACCAGCTGACGCCACAGCGAGTTGATCGGCACGCCGCCGGTTCCCTGATAGAACGATCGGGCGTTCGCCTCGCCCATCGGGTAGTCGAACTCCTTCACCTTCGTTTTAACGAAGGCGTAGTCCGACGTCTCCTCGCCGAAGTAAATTTCCGGCCGCTGAACGTTAATCGGCACGGACGTGACCGGCGGAAGGTCCCGAATCCACAGCGGCGGCTGTCCGTTGGCGGCGACCTGACCTGCCGGGTTCATCACTAGGCCGAACCCGTGGGTAAATTCCAAGTGGCTGTTGACCCAGGTGGGGTTCTGCATGCCCGAAGGGTCAAGCTCCCGAACGGCCAGCATGACTTGGCGCTGGCGGCTGTTGATGACATACCGGTCCGTGTCGACGCCCGAAAAATTGTAGTAGCTCCGGATCTCTTGGAGCTGCTTGTAGCTGCGGATCAGAGCGCGGTAGTCCCAGAGCCGCACGTTGTCCAGCGTCTCGGCGTCGGACTGGACGTCCGCCTGGCTTATCGCGGGCGTCGGTTCAATCGGGCTGATCTGGGCTTTGTCCAGACCGTAAGCCGCCAGCGTCGCGGCGATGTTGTACTCGATGTAAGGCTTTTCTTTTTGGAACTCGTTGGGTTCGACCACGTACTTCTCGACCAGCGAGGGGACGATGGACTGCAGCACGGCGCTGGCGGCGACGAAGCTCAGCAGCATGATGCCGACGAATTTCCAGCTCCTGTTGGCCCGAATTGCCGCCAGAAGGCCAACTCCGACGGACAGGGCGAGAAGCGCTAAAGCCCAGTAAGCCCAGACCACCGCATGCATGTCCGTGTAGCTGGCGCCAAACCCCACGCCCCGGGGCGAGTAGAGCAGGTCATACCGGCGGAGCCAGAACGAGATGGCCCACAAGACCGTCAGGAGCGCGCCGAGGCCCAGCAGGTGACTTTTGACCGGGTGAGGAATCGCCGCGACCCCGCCCTGCTTCAGCGCCGCGAACAGCGCGAGAGCGTACACGGCCGCTGACGCCACGATGGTGACGAACAGCAGGTTCACCAGCCAGCCGCGCAGGAACCTCAGGAACGGCAGGGTGAAAACGTAGAACCCGACGTCCCGGCCGAAGATCGTTTCCGTCGTGCCGAACGGCTTGCCGTAGAGGAACTGGAGCACCATCGGCCACTGGTCCATCACTGGCAGGGACAGCCGGAGGGACAGCAGGATCGCCGCCACCCAAACGACGATCAGAGACGTGCGGAAGCCGAACAGCGGGGCCAGCTCGTTGCCGGAGTTCTCCGCGAACTGGCGTCCGCGCCGGCGGGCAAGCAGGAGAGACGGCGCCAAAACGGCGCAGGCGATGATCGTAAAGACCCCCAAGAGGACCCACTGGGGAAGGACCTGCGTCCAAAAGACCGGCGTCAGGCGCTCGGCGGCGTACCACCAGTAGGACGCCAAGAATCTGGCCAGCGCCGGAAGCCCGACCAGAACGAACAGCAGAACGAGCCCGATGACGACGGTTCGCTTCCGCAGAGGGAACCCGCGGCGGAAGACCGGCTGGTTTTCAGACGGCGCGTCGTCGGAAAAGTCGTCGGTGAAGCGGCGGGAGAAGTCCCGAAAATTGCCGAAACCTCCGAATTGAAACGGCATAAGCATTTCTCCTTTCAGGGGCGGATGGGGACGTTACTTGCCGAGCGCCGCGCCGGGAATGCGGCGCGGCCAGATGAAAGTCACGACGCCGAGCGCCGCGATCGGCAGCAGAGCGGTCAGCGACAGGGCGTGTTCGATGCCGATTCGGCCGGCCAAAAAGCCGAGCGGCGTCATCATGACGCCGGCGGCGCCGAACGACAGCCCCATCGTGAGGGAGCTGGACGTGCTCCGATCGTTGGGAGCCATCGACTGGGCGATGACCTCCACCAGCGGAGTGGAGCAGGTCAGAAAAAGCGACGCGGCGCTCATCGCGCCGACGGCAGTCCACAGGGGCAGCCACCGGGAGACGAAGAGCAACGCTGCGGCGATTGGCAGGGTAAAAAGAAGCAGCCGAGAGGCACGGGCTGAAGGCCAGAGCCGCACGAGGGCCAGCGGGGCCAGCGCGGAAAAGAACGTGAGAAAGAACAGCACTGTTCCCACCTGGGTCAAGTCGCCGCCGCGCAGGGCCACCAAAAGGGGCAGCAGGAAGGACAGCGCCTTGCAGGTCGTGTCGCGAAGGAACGTGACGCACCAGACCGGCCAAATGCGGCCGAACATGTTGGCGAGCTTGCTTGGCAGCCGTCTCAGCCCAGAAGGTTCGGACGCCGGGTCCTTAACCTGCGGCACGACGCGGACCACAGCGGCGGCGGCCAGAAGCGGAATGGCTAAGCCAGCCAGCGGCAAAATCGCCGGCGAAAACGTCTGGTACATGAAGACGCCGTAAAGCGGGCTCAGCGACGAGCCGAGCATGCCGCCGAACGAAAAAAGGGAGATCGACCGGCTCAGCTCCTCGGGGCGGGCCGAATAGCTGGCGGCTCCCTGAGCTTGGGGGTGAAAGCAGGCCGTGCCGAGTCCCCAGAGGAAGACGAACGCCAGCGCGGTGGCGAAGTTCGACGCCAGAGGAATCAGGAAACTGAAAAAGCCAGCGGCCAGCATGCCGCCCACGATCAAGTGGTTGTTGCCGCTTCGGTCGGACAGGTAGCCGGCCACCGGCTGAACGACCATGTGCATGACCCCGCCCAGACTGGTCAGAGCGCCGGCCTGTCCGAGAGAAAGGCCCAGCCGGGCGGCCAAAAGCGGGGTGAAAACTTGAACAAATTGGGCGTGCAGGTCGTTGACCAGATGACTCAGCGCCGTAACGCGCCACCGCGCCCGGCTGCTTTCTAGCCGTGGCATAGCAGAAGCCCCCCTCCAGGTGCGTTCTATTTGGTACGGCTCACCGCTTTGCCGTTCCACGTCCAAGTCGGCCCGTCGAACTGGCGCGGCAGGCGAAGCGTTTCGACGGTCGCCTGTTCGTCGGTCACCTTGATATGGGCGAGCTTCAGCGGGAGGCCGAACTTCTTCAGGTCCAAGATGGGCTGAACCCCCCGAATCATTTGGTTGACCGTCGAGAGCGGCACTGACCGGTCGTTGACCGAGAACGACTTGACGTCCAGCCACAGCTGGGAACCCTGCTTCACGTCGAACGCCGTCTGGGCGTTCATCTTGAAGGTCGTGTGAAAGAGCTTGAGGTCCACCTTCAGCCGGAAGGACATATCGACGTAGTCGGGGAAGAAGTCGACGGTGCCGTCTTTCCAGCGTCCGTGGTTGAACGTGCGCCCGGATAAGAAGTCCTTCACGTCCTGCTCGTTCACGACGGCGCGGGCGTTGCACTCCAAAAAGCCGAGGACTTGGGGCCGCTTGAGTTCCTTCCACTGTTCCGGCGGCGTCATGCGGAGATTGTACGCGGACAGCTCCGCTTCCGCGACCCTCATCCCCTGAATGTGAAGCCCCTTGAGCGAGATGTAAACCCTTGGGATCAGCCCGTCGTCGTGGGGCGGATATGCCATGACCATCTTGCCGCTTTCGGGGTGAAAGCCGTCGATGAACATCTGAAAAAAGCTAGCGGACAAGGCGTTCCCTTGGCTCCCGGCGGCAGGGACCGCCAGAGCAGGAAGGGCCGCCGCGGTTAGCGCGAAAAGAGCCGTGAACAGTTGACGAAGCACTCAGGACCACTCTCCGATTCGTGTATAATAATAAGGGCGCTTAGAGTTCGGTGGGCGCCGTTTTCAGCTTGAGTGAGGGAGGTATTCTTATGAAAAAAGTAGTCAGCACGAAAAAAGCTCCCGGAGCCATCGGCCCGTATTCCCAGGCCATCTGCGCCGGCCCGTTCGTCTTCACGTCCGGTCAGCTGGGCATGAACGCTGAGGGCGTTTTCCCCGCCACTGTGGAGGAGCAGACGAAACAGTCCCTTGAAAACGTCAAGGCCATTCTGGAAGCCGCCGGCTCGTCGATGGACAAGGTGGTCAAGACCACAGTCTTCTTGGCCGACATGAACGATTTCGCCAAGATGAACGGCGTGTACGCTACCTACTTCAACGGTCAGGAGCCTGCCCGCAGCGCGGTTCAGGTGGCCCGCCTGCCCAAGGATGGCAAGGTTGAGATCGAGGTCGTCGCCCTCGCCGAGTAACACAAATTTTTTTACCTGCAAAAGTCTCGCGCTCCTTATTTACAGAGGAGCGCGAGACTTTTTTATCCGGTCGGCCGCCTCAGGCCTGAGGCGCTTGGGCCATCATCTCGGCCATGCGCCGCCCGGCCTCGCGGCAGGCTTCAAGCTGTTCGGGCGTCGCGGCGCTTTGAATTTCTATCGGGTCGGACGCCATGACGAACTTGCCCTCTTGGGCAAATTCGATCAGCGGCTTGAGTTCCAGCCCTTTGCTCCAGCTGTAGTTGCCTCCCAAGGCGAGTATTCGGTCAGAAACCTTGCAGTTTCTGAGTTTTTCCAGCAGCGGCATCATGCCGGGGAAAAGGCCCATGTTGTAGCAGCAGGCGAACAGGCCCAGACCGCGGTAGCGCCACACGTCAGCGATGACTTCCGACAGGTCGGAGCCGCAGACGTCGTAAATTTTGACCGACAGGATGCCCTTTTCCCTCAGGCCCTGAGCGCAGGCTTCCGCCATCTGGGCGGTGTGTCCGTACATGGAGCCGTAGGCCAGCACGGCGCCGGGGACGGTCTCCTGCCGGCTCAGCCGGTCGTACAGCGACACGATCCGACTCACATGAGACCGATAAATTGGGCCGTGGGACGGGCAGATGCGCTGAATCGGCAGGTCCTTGCACTTGGCTAAGGCCTTTTGGACGAACGGGCCGAAACGGCCCACGATGGTGGCGTAGTACCGGCGGGTCTCGCTTTCCAAGTTGTCCAAGTCGTTCTCGTCGTCGAAGACCGAGCCGTCCAACGCGCCGTAGCTGCCGAAGGCGTCGCAGGGGAACAGCGTGCCGGTCGTCTCTTCCCAGGAGAACATCGTCTCCGGCCAGTGGACCATCGGGGCCAGAATGAACTTTAAGACGTGGCTCCCCAGCTCGAGCCGATCGCCTTCCCCGACCTGAAGGGTCCCGTCGATTGGGCCGTAGAACTGGCGCATTAGCTGGAGGGTTTGCTTGTTGCCGACCACTGTCATGCGGGGGAAGCGGCGGCGCAGCATAGAAATAGCGCTGGAATGATCGGGCTCCATGTGATTGACGATCAGGTAGTCGACCTGCCGGTCTTTCCCCAGGGCCGACTCGATGTGTCCCAAGTAGTCGTCGAGGAACCCGGCTCGGGCTCCGTCGATCAGGGCAACCTTTTCGTCGTCGATCAGGTAGGAGTTGTAGCACACCCCTCGTTTCAGCGGCCAGAGGTTTTCGAATCGGGCGGTTGTTCTGTCGTTCACGCCGACCCACCAAATGCGGTCAGTAATAACAGCAGTCTGCATGGCGATCCATCCTTTCGCTCGTGTCAGCCCGTCGCCGTCCCTCTCGGGGCGGGCGGGCTGCCGATGCTTTTTATTATACGAACTTGCTGTGTCGGCGCAACAGAGAAGAGCCCCTTGGGACTGTAACAAAGCTGTAACGTTTCCGTGGCGTTCTGTTAAGGGAGGGCGAATACACTCAAACTGTCACAGGAAGATAAATTTTGAGGAGGATGAGCGAATTGAAAAAAGTTCTTCTGTCGCTGATGTGCTTGTCGGTGTTTGCCGGGTGCAGCTGGGCTGCTGAAAAGAAGACCGTCGACATGAACGGTTCTACCACCGTTCTTCCGATCGCCCAGAAGGCCGCGGAGAAGTACATGGAGTCCCACAAGGACGTGACGATCACCGTTTCCGGTTCTGGCAGCGGCAACGGCATCAAGGCGCTGATCGACGGCTCCACGGACATCGCGAACTCGTCCCGATTCATCAAGGACGCGGAGGTCAAGGCAGCTATCGACGCCAAACGGTACCCGGTTCCCTTTGAAATCGCTCTGGACGCGCTGGTTCCGATCGTCAACCCGGCCAACCCGGTGACTGACCTTTCCAAGGATCAGCTGAAGCGCATTTACGCCGGCGAGATCACCAACTGGAAGGAAGTCGGCGGCGAAGATAAGGCCATCGCCGTCGTGGGTCGGGACACCAGCTCGGGCACCTTCGAAGTGTGGGAAGAAAAGATTATGAACAAGGCGCGGGTAACCACGGAAGCACTGGTCGTCGCTTCCAACGGCGCGGCTGTTCAGGCTGTGGCGGGCAACCCTCTGGCGATTGGCTACATCGGTCTGGGATACGAGGATCCGGCTGTGAAGGCCGTGAAAGTCGACGGGATCGAAGGCTCAGTCCAAACGGTTCGCGGCGGCACGTACTCCCTGGCTCGGGCGCTCTTCATGTTCACGAACGGCTGGCCGACGGGAACCGTGGCAGACGTTCTGAGTTTCATGCAGAGCGACGAGGGACAGGCTCTCGTGAAGGAATGCGGTTTCGTCCCGCTCCGGGACGTTCGGTAAGACTCGGTTTCTGACGGGAAGGTACTGCGCGGCCTCGAGGCCGCTGTCCGGCCGCCCGGCCGTCTCCGGCTCGGAGACGGAGCGGGCGGCTCCCGTCGTTTCCTGCCTGAAAGGAGAATTTCATGGACAGGAGGATGGAACTTCTCATCAAGGCCCTTTCGTGGGTCGGCGTGCTGATCATGGCGTTCATCCTTGTTTTCCTGCTCTGGGAAGGGTTGCCGGTCCTGAAGACTGTCTCTCTGGGCGAGCTTCTGACGGGCAAGCTGTGGTATCCCGCCGAAGAGCCCCCTGTGCTCGGCATGGCGGCCCTGATCGTCGGCTCTCTGGCGGTGACGCTGATTTCTACTCTGGTGGGGCTGCCGTTCGGCCTCGGCATGGCAATCTTTTTGGCCGAGATCGCGCCGCGCCGGATGAAGGAAATCCTCAAGCCCGCCTTGGAGCTGCTCGGCTTTCTTCCATCCATCGTGGTCGGCTTCCTCGGCATGGTCCTAGTTGCCCCTTGGATGCAGCAGACGTTCGGTCTGGTCAGCGGTCTCAACATGCTGAACGCGTCGATTCTTCTCGGGCTTTTGATGGTGCCGGTGGTCGGCTCTTTGGCTCAGGACGCGCTTGAGGCGGTGCCGCAGGACCTTCGGGACGCTTCGATGGCGCTGGGCGCCACCCGGTGGGAGACGATCTGCCGGGTCGTCCTTCGCGCCGCGTCGTCAGGGCTGATGTCGTCGGCTCTTTTGGGAATCATGCGGTCGTTTGGCGAGACGATGGTGGTCCTGATGGCTTCCGGCGGGGCGGCGGTCTTCCCGCGGTCCTTGACGTCGCCGGTTCGGCCTCTCACGTCCGCCATCGCGGCGGAAATGGGCGAGACGCCGGTCGGCTCGCCTCACTACCGGGCACTTTTTTTCGCCGGGCTGATCCTTGTGGCCGGCACTCTGATACTGAACGGCTTAGCGATGGCCGTTGAGCGCCGGAGCGCGTTGGGAGACAGGTCATGAGAAAGCTCAAGGACAAGGCGGCGACGATCCTCTTCTGGGGAATTGCCCTGACGTTTATCCTACTGGCGGTTGGCATCCTTGCGTTCATTCTCCAAAGAGGCTGGTCGGCGCTCTCGTGGGAGTTTCTGACCGAAAAGCCGCGGAACTCCATGACGGCCGGCGGTATTTTGACGCCCATCGTCGGGACGGTTGAGCTGGTCGTGCTTTCCATGGCGTTCGCCCTGCCGATCGGCGTCGCAACCGGGCTCTTTTTCGCCGAGTACGCCAAGCCGGGGCCGTTCGTCAGCGCGCTGCGGACCGCTATCCGGTGTCTGGCCGGCGTTCCGTCGGTGGTCTTCGGGCTCTTCGGGCTGGAGCTGTTCGTCATCCTGTGCCATTTTGGCCCCAGCCTGCTGTCCGCGTCCCTCACGCTGGCATGTCTCAGCCTGCCGCTGCTGGTCACGTCGTCCGAGCAGGCGTTCAGGGCGGTTCCTCAGGACGAACGGCTGGCGTCATACGCGCTCGGCGCGGGCAAGTGGCACACCATTTGGCACGTCGTTTTCCCGTCGTCCGTGCCGTCGATCATCACCGGGGCGATTCTCGCCCTCGGACGAGTTGCCGGCGAGACGGCGCCGATCATTTTCACCGGCGCGGCGTTTTTCGTGCCTCACCTGACCGCCAGCCTGTTCGATCAGGTGATGGCCTTGCCGTATCACGTGATGGTCTTGGCGACGGCCGGAACGGATATCTCCGGGACGCGCCACATACAATACGGGACGGTGGTCGTGCTGCTCGTGCTCGTCATGTCCCTGTGCCTGACAGGTATTTTGGCCCGCAACCGTCTCAGCCGGAAGCGCCGGCGCGGGGCGTAAGCGGAAAAGGAGGACGCGCGAAAAATGTCAGAGCAATTCGGCGGTCAGCCGTCTAAAATAGAAGCGAAAAAATTAGACCTATTTTACGGGACGAAGCAGGCGCTCCATTCCATCTGCATGTCGGTGCCTACGGGCGGGATCACCGCTCTGATTGGCCCGTCGGGGTGCGGCAAGAGCACCTTTCTTCGGTGCCTCAACCGAATGAACGACTTCATCCCGTCGGTGCGGATCACCGGGCTCTGCACCATCGACGGGCAGGATATTTATGCGTCCGACGTGGACCCGAACGACCTGCGGCGTCGGGTTGGCATGGTGTTTCAGAAGCCCAACCCGTTTCCCATGTCGGTGTACGACAACATCGCCTACGGCCCCCGGCTTCAGGGCAAGCGGAGCCGCTCGGAGCTCGACGAGATCGTTGAGCGCAGCTTGAGGGGCGCGGCCCTGTGGGACGAGGTCAAAGACGGGCTTCGGTCGTCAGGTCTAGGGCTGTCGGGCGGGCAGCAGCAGCGGCTGTGCATCGCCCGAGCAATCGCGACGAATCCGGAAGTGCTCCTGATGGACGAGCCGACCAGCGCCCTTGACCCGATGGCGACGCAGAGAATTGAAGAGCTTTGCCGGACGCTGCGGGAGCGGTACACCGTGGTCATCGTTACCCACAACATGCAGCAGGCGGCCCGCATTTCCGATATGACGGCGTTTTTCATGCTGGGCGAGCTGGTGGAGTTTGGGCCGACGACGAAGCTCTTTACCTCTCCGGTGGATCCCCGGACAGGGGACTACATTACCGGCAGATTCGGCTAAACTAAAGAGGACCTCACGTCCCGTTCGGAGGAGATGAACGCGATGAACGAAAATTGGCTTGAGGAAAACAAAAGACCGGCGGACGTCTACCGGGCTCTTGAAAATCAGCTCACCCGGTTGGCTTCGATGGTGAGCTTGGCGGTAACTCGGTCTATTTGGTCGCTGGCGGAGCGGAACGCCGAGGCGGCCCGGCAGGTCATCGCCGGCGAAGAGGCTGTTGATCTGCTGGCCGACGA
The DNA here is from genome assembly GCF_000237805.1 of Jonquetella anthropi DSM 22815. Lineage (GTDB taxonomy): Bacteria > Synergistota > Synergistia > Synergistales > Dethiosulfovibrionaceae > Jonquetella > Jonquetella anthropi. The sequence continues at coordinate 381,149 of NZ_CM001376.1, forward strand.
GATCAACGACGTCTGCCTGAACGCGATCGCCCGCTTTCAGCCGCTGGGCGCGGACCTGCGGCTCGTCACGTCGGCCATGCTGATGGCCCGCGACTTGGAGCGGCTCGGCGATTACGGCGAAAACGCGGCAAAGGACACCTTGAAGCTGTTGAATCAGCCGGTGCTCAAGCCGATCATCGACCTGCCCCGAATGGCCGGCCTTGTCGCCTCCATGCTCGACCGGGCGATGAAAGCCCTGGCAAATCGGGACGGCGACGAGGCCATGGCTGTTTTCGCCATGGACGACCAAGTGGACGACTTGGAACACGCCATTTTGATTGAACTGGCGTCCATCATGGCTCAGCGGCCCGAGACCCTCGAACAGTCGAGCCGGCTGATGGAAGTGACCCGCATGGTCGAGCGGGCCGGGGACCACTGCACCAACGTGGCTGAACACGTGTGCTACATCGTGACCGGCCACCGGGTCAGGGCTTCGGAGCACCGCCGGCCCCGGGAGCTGAGAAGCTGACCGAAGGCGGCGCAGAAAGGAGCAGGCCGTGAGCAGAGCGCATATTCTGGTGATAGAAGACGAGGCGCCGATCGCCGACATTCTCGTCCAGGCGCTGAAACGTTCTGGGTACGAGGCCAGCTGGGCGGGGGACGGCGACACCGGGCTTGAACTCATCATGACCGGCCGGCCTGACCTTGTGCTGTTGGACCTCATGCTTCCCGGCCTGGAGGGCTGGGAAGTCTGCCGTCGAATGCGCCAAGCGCCGGAGACCCGCGACACGCCGGTCATCATGGTGACGGCCCGGCGGGACGAATCGGAAGCGGTAGCTGGACTGGCGGCCGGAGCGGACGACTACATCAGAAAGCCCTTCTCTCTGGCCGAGCTGATGGCGCGGGTCGAAGCCCAGCTTCGCCGCCGCAGCATGGCGCGGCAGGACGCCGAGGAGACGAAGGACGAGCGGATCGTCCTCGATCAGGAGACCGGCGTCGTGCGGATCGACGGCTGGGAAGCCGAGCTGAGCCCGACGGAGTTCCAGATCCTTGAACTTTTGGCCAGCCGTCCGGGTCGGCCCGTTTCCCGCGACAGGATCACCGCCGTCGTCTGGGGACTTGACCCGGCGGAAAGCCGGGCGCTTGACACTCACCTGTCCCGGTTGAGGAAAAAACTGTCCGGCTGCCCAGACGGGCCGGAAATTACCACGCTCCGCAGCCGGGGCTATCGATTGGAATGGAGGGGCAGTGCCAATGAGGCGAAGCCTTAAAACCCGCATCGCCGTCGCTTTGGGGGTACTTCTTATCGGGGCTTTGGCCGCGTCGTGGGCCATCTTCAGGATGACGCTCAAAGAGCACCTGATCCGGCAGGCGTCGTTTCAGCTGAGCCAGCAGACCCAACTGACGGCTCAGCTTTTGGAGGCGAAGGGGCTTGAGTCGTTCTCGGCCCTGTTGGATGATCAAGCCCGAATGCTCGGCGGGCGGATTACTCTCATCGACTCAACCGGCCGTCCCCTGCTGGACTCGTCGATTCCCACGTCGTCGCTGGACAACCACGCTTCCCGCCCGGAAGTGGCGGCGGCCCGCCGGGACGGTGAGGGGTTTGAACTCCGGTACAGCCGAAGCGAGGGCAATTATTATCTGTACTGCGCCCGAACGGTTCTCTTGGGAAAAGAACCGGCAGTCCTGCGCCTTTCCCTCCCGCTTCAGGGCTTAACGGAAGGCATTGGAGCCGCTAACCGGCGCTTTTTAATCCTGCTGGCGGTCGTCGCTACGGTCGCCTTGGCGTTCATGCTCTGGACGCTGCGCCGCCTGTTTCGCCCGCTTCAGGACTTAGCGGCCGTCGCCGATCAGGTGACCGCCGACCGGCTGCCCCTGTTCCCGATCGTCGACGACCCGGACCTGCGCCGGCTCTCTCAGGCCATGTCTGCCATGTCAGCCCGGCTCACCGCGGCCAATCTGGAAGTGTCGTCCCGCCGGGCGGAGCTGGAATCGCTCATCGAAACGTTGCCAGTCGGCGTCATCGTCGTGCGCGGCTCGGCGGTGGTCCGCTGCAACTCCCAAGCCTGCCGAATGCTTGACGCGGAAGACCTGTTCGGCAAGTCGGCCTCTTCGGCTCTGCCGCCGGAGCTGCTTGGGCTCATCGACCGGCTTGACGGGGGAGAAATCGCGCCGTCGGCCGAGCTGGTCGTGCCGGAGCGGAACACCTGCTTTGCCTGCCAAGGGCGGCTGACCCCGAGGGGCTACCTGATCGTCATCGTCGACCAGAGTGACGCGTGGCGGCTCGACGCGGCCCGGAGGACGTTCATCGCCGACGCGGGACACGAGTTCCAGACGCCCCTGACCGCCATCGGCATGACCGCAGAATTTTTAATGGAGGACGCATCCGACGCCCAGAAGCGGCACTTGGAGCGAATACTCGAACAGCAGAAGAGGCTGACCGGCCTGATCGACAACCTGCTGTACCTGTCCCGGCTGGAGGCCGAGCCGGAGGGCTTGCCGATGGAGCAGGTTGACCTTGCGGAGCTCTGTCGGGGGACGACCGACGACTACAAGGCTTTGCCGGCCGCTGACGGCGTCGAAATTTCCTGCAGCGTGCCGGACGACGCGCCGATTCTCGGCAGTCCCGACGAGCTGAAAACGGCTCTCGGCAACCTGCTGGACAACGCGCTCAAGTTCACCCGCGCCAAGTTCGGCAAAACGCCCGGCGCGAAAATCGCCGTGTCGGTCGAGCGGGACGGGGACGAGTGGCGCGTTCAGGTCAGCGACAACGGCGTCGGTCTGTCGGACGACGATACGGAAGCCCTGTTCCACCGGTTTTCGCGGGGCGACCGATCCCGCGGCCGGGGCGCTCAGGTCGGCGGCTACGGCCTTGGGCTGGCGATCGTCAAGCGGATCATCCTGCGCCACGGCGGACACGTGGCCGCGCTGCCGTCATCGGAAGGCGCCTGCATGGCCTTTTGGCTGCCGGTTGGGCACGAATAGACGAAAAAAGCGAAGCGCCGCCCCTTTTGTGGGGCGGCGCTTTATCAATCGGTGGCATAATAAGAGAAAACGACAAGGAGGCAAAGAAATGGAACGACTGGCCCATCTGATTGACAACACTCTTCTCGCGCCCGACGCTTCGCCCGAACAGATCAACGCGCTGTGCGACGCCTCGCTTCGGCTTGGCTGCGCGTCGGTCTGCGTCTCGCCTCTGTACGTCCCGCTGGCGGCCCGCCGGTTGGCCGGAAGTTCGGTGAAGGTCTGCACCGTCATCGGTTTCCCGTCCGGCGCGTCGACGACCGCGACCAAGGCCTTTGAGGCGGCTGATGCCGTCAAAAACGGCGCGGACGAGCTGGACATGGTTTTACCGATCGGGCTTCTTAAATCCGGCGACGACGAGGCGGTCAGGCAGGACGTGAAGGCAGTCGTTCAGGCGGCGGCCGGCCGGATCGTTAAAGTCATCTTGGAGACCTGTCTTCTTAACGACGAGCAGATCGTCAGGGCGTGCCGTCTCTGTCGGGAGACTGGGGCGGGCTTCGTCAAGACAAGTACCGGATTTTCGTCCGGCGGGGCCACGGAGCACGCCGTGTCGCTGATGGCTCAGACGGTCGGTGGCTCGATGGGCGTCAAGGCGTCCGGGGGAATCAGGACGCGGGCTCAGGCTTTGGCGTTCTTGGCCGCCGGGGCGACGCGAATCGGCGCGTCCCGAACCGAAGAGATCTGCCGGGGCGAGGCCGAACCGGAGGGCAAATAACAGGGCCTTGCAGAGGTGAGCAGTTCAGCGCCTGCCCCAGCGGCTTGACGTGCGGGTTGCCAGGTCGACCAGCTCGTCGGAGAAAAACCAGCCGGCCAGCCCAACTGAAACGGCGGCGACAAAGACGGCCGGCGCCGCCCAGCCGCCCTGCCCCGCGCCGGCGCCGGCAAAGCACAGCACGGCAAAGCCGGGAAGCCTGCCGAGGAGGCACAGCCCCATCATCCGCCTCAGAGGGACGGACGTCAGTCCGGCTAAAAAGCACAGCGCGTCGTCCGGCACGGCCGGGAGCAGAAACAGGGCGAAGAACCCGGCTCCTGACCGGTCGTTCAAAAGGTAGCTGAATTTTTGGGCCGCGGAGGCTGGGACGAACCGATCGACCGCCGGTCTGCCGAACCGCCGCGCTAAAAGGATCGCTGCCAGCGAGCCGACTTCCACGCCGGCCATGGTGATGGCAAGCCCTTTCCAGAAGCCGAAGACGGCGCCACCGGCGAACGCCACGAGTTGCCCCGGAATTGGAGCTAACACGACCTGCAGGACTTGAAGCCCAAAGAACGCCGCGCCCCCCCGCCAGTCGGAGCCCAGAGCATCCCGAATGCGGGCAAGGGACGCGGCGTTCGGTTTCAGGTTCAGCGATCGAACCGCGTCGGCCCAGCTGGACGGCAGCAGGAGCAGGACGAGAAGTCCGACGAGTGCCAAGACCGCCGACAGGACGAGCGCAGCCGCCAGCAGGCCGGCAATCTCTCGGAGCTTTTGCCGGAGCCGAGCCAGCAGGAAGGCCTTAACGTTTCGAGACGTCACGGCCTAGCGGCTGCGCAGGCGGCGACGAACGCCTGAAAAATCGGAAGCGCTTCCGGCGTGTGGCCAAGCAGTCCTTCCGGGTGCCACTGGATGCCCACGACGAACGGCAGGTCCTTGTGTTCCACCGCCTCAACGACCCCGTCGGGAGCGAGAGCGGAGACGGTCAGCCCCTTGCCCGGCGCGTCAACGGCCTGATGGTGAAAGCTGTTGACTGAGAACGACGTGCCGGTGATCTTCGCCAGCTTTGTTCCCTCTTCAACGGTCACCTTGTGGCTGGTGAACCGCTCGGCCATGGGCTGACGGTGCTGAATGGTGTTCTTTCGGTTGGGCAGGTGCTGGTAGAGCGTGCCGCCGAAGAACACGTTCAAAACCTGCTCGCCCCGGCAGATGCCCAGAACAGGGAGCTTCCGGTCACAGGCGATCTGCAGGACGGCCAGCTGGAACTGGTCCAGCTCCGGGTTTACCGTTTCCAGCCCCTCTTGAGGGTCTTGGCCGTAAAAGGACGGGCAGACGTCGATGCCGCCGGGCAGAAGCAGTCCGGAGACGATGTCCATCGCGCTGGACAGAACTTCCTCCTCCAGCGTGACCGGCAGCAGAAGCGGAACGCCGCCGCCGGCGATGACGGCGTCGGTGTACTGGCGGTTCGCCGAGACCTTTTCCCGGTTCGAGTAAAACTCAAGATTGCTGGCAATAGCGATGATCGGTCGCATGATAATTCCTCCTCCAAGGTGTGGGTATCTCACAGAAAATAATCGAACAGGGCGCCGATGTCCAGAGGCCCAATTCGTTTGCCGGCAAAACGCTCCAAGATCCGGCGGCGGCCTTCCAGCAGGGCGGGAGCGGCGATTCCCAGCCGAACCGACTGGCTGGCCTCTACGAAGGCCGACAGCTTGTCGAATGCCTCCACGATCTGGCCGTCGACGCCGTCAAATTCCGGCGCGTCGTGTTCCGGGCCGAGCGGGCCTTGCAGAATTTTGACCCGGCCGCCCGGACGGACGCGGTTTTCAAACTCGTCCATGCAGTAGTAGAGCAGGTCGCTTCGCCACGATTCCGGCAGGAGCGGAAAGATGACCCGCTGGATTTCCTGAGCTTCCACGTCCTTGATGAGCTCTTCAAGCCCCTGAACGCTTCGCTTCACCGGGCTGATGATGTCCCGGGTCAGGACTTCCGGAAGGTCGTGAAACAGGCCGCAGTAAAAGTCGTTTCGTCGCCTGACCGGGCCGGCTCCGATCTCGAGGGCTCCGCACCACGAGAGCAGCGCCACCATGAAAAGGTGTCCAAGCACCGACGTGACCGGCAAGCGGCTCGTCTGGGCCCAGCGTTTTTGGAACTGAAGCTGTCCGGCCAAGGAGAAGAACGCCGACAGCCCTTCTTTGGAGCCTTTCTTCCTCGACTCGATCACCGCGGCCACGGCCGGCAAATCGGCGTGTCCGGCGACCGCGTCGTCTATTTCCTTTTTTGTCCGTTCGATACCGTAGAGCGGCGCGCTCCAAAACGAGATGAAGCCGAACTCCCACTGGGTCGCCAAGTAGTGGGCGGCGCTTAAAATATGCCGTTCGGGCCAGTCGGCCCCGTTGAGGAACCACTCGCCGCAGGCCTCGAACTGGCGGCCCGGCAGGGGCGAGAGGACCGGCTGAAGCTGGGAAAGCACCCAGCTGTCCAGCCGGCGCTTCTGCTCCGGGTCGGCCATCAGCCGGTGAAAGACCGGCGGTTTGATGTCGGTCAGCACGACCCGGTGAAGAAATTCAAACAGCCCGCCGGAGATCAGCCGGTTCCAGTCAATCGTCCGCCCGCGGTCCTCTTCGGTGCGGGCGATCGCCCAGGCGATGATGGCCTTGTGAGCTTGCTTGTCCATTTCGGTGAACTGGGCGGTTCTCGGGTGGTCGTTCCACCGCTCGATGCTGAACGCCGAAAAGATCGTTTCGATCAGTCCTCGTTTGATCACAGGCCATTCCTCCTCGCGGGCGTTTCTTTCCTTTGATTATACGAGGTTGAAAGAGGCCCCGGCAAGAGAGCCGGACGCGATGGGCCGTCTTTCGGTTCGCAGGCCATATCAACCGTGGTACACTGAAAACACAGGCGTGATATTCAACGGCGACGAGAGAGGTGATTTGATGTTTCGATTGAAGTCCGCCATCGCGGCGGCGGCGCTGCTGTTCGCGATCCCGGTTTTCTCCGCCGCAGGGGAAAAGATAGCTTCCGCCCCGTCAGCACCAGTTTCTTCGGTCACTCCGATGGCCACGGCGTTCTGGGCTCGGGATTGGAAGAAAGTCGACGCGCTGCTTGCCGATAAAAGCTGCCTGAAGCCGGTCGACCGGTCCTTGGCCGCCAACGCCCTATGGCTTCAGGGCCGCTGGGCTGAGAGTCAGGCGATCATGGGAGAGCTGAAAGACGAGTACCCGGCGTCGGTTCGCCCGTACGCGGATCTGCTGATGGCTCTGGCGCTTGAGCGCCTGGGCCAGAAGGATGACGCCCGGCAGGCGGGCATTGCCTTGGCCAAGTCGGATAATTCGCTGATTCAGTTTTTCGGCGAGTACCTTCTCGCCCGAGTGGCTCGGACGCCGCAGGACGTCCTAGTTCACTATCGAAAGATGCTTAAATTGGCCGGCAAGTCGTCCTCCCGCCGGAAGATGGCGCTTCGCGCTCTGGCCGCGTCGGGGGGTATGACCGCTGACGAGGCGTACGCTCTGCTGTCGTTTGAAGGGGTGAACGCCAAGGCTCTGGAGGTCATCAAAAAAGCGCCCGAGTCGGCGAAGAAAAACTACCGGCTCGGCTGGGCGGCCTACGTGGCCGGAAACAACAAAGAGGCCGTTGCCCTGCTCGCGAAGGTACCGTTGAAGAGCCAGTGGGGCCTTTTGGCAGATTATACCCGAGCGGTCGCGCTGGTTCGGCTGGGTCAAAGACAGGACGCGGTGCCGCTTTACGCGTCCCTGCTAACGCCGCAGGGAAAGATGGCCCGTCAGGCCTGTCAGAGGCTGTCCTCCCTGACCGAGTCGAAGGACGAGGAGACCGCGGCGGCGGCGACGGAGGCCCTTGTGACCGCCGCGTCGTCTGACGACGAGTCTCTGGCCCTTTCTGCTCTGTCCCAGCTCAGCAGGCGGTCCACCGACCAAAAAGAATGGGCTCAGGAGCAGTTGGACGCCCGGTTCCCCAAGTCACCCCAGACGGCGGACCTTTACTGGCAGCGCGGCTGGGAGCACTGGATCGCCGGAGAGGCTCAGGAAGCCCTTGACGCGTGGCGGCGGGCCGGAGAATGCAAAAACTGGTCTCAGCTTCCGAAGGTGCTTTACTGGCAGGCTCAGGCTCTGCAGAAGCTGGACGAGCCCGACGAGGCTAAAAAAGTTTTGAAAAGGCTGACCGCCGAGGACCCGTACTCGTTTTACAGCCAAATCGCCGTCCCTGACGCGCCTCTGTTCGTCGAGCGGCCCGACGGGACGCCGGATCCGGCGTCGCCGCCGTCGGATCTTGAGAGGTGGGGCTTCGTGTCCCACGCCAAGCTCGAACTGGAAGGCAAAACGTCCCTCGCTGACCGGTTGGCTCTCGCTCGGGTATGCCGCTGGCTGGGCCAAGACGACGAGGCGTTTGCCGCCGTCAGGCCTCTGACAAAAGCGCTCCTGTACGGCAAGGAGCTGCCGGACAAGAAAACGGTCCAGCTGTTCTGGCCGCAGGCGTTCAGCGGGCTGGTCAAGGCCAAAGCCGAAGAGCTGTCAGTTAAGCCGGAATTTATCTGGGCCATCATGCGGCAGGAAAGCTCTTTTAACCCGAGCGTCACGAGCTGGGCGGGAGCGGCCGGGCTCATGCAGCTCATGCCCGGCACGGCCAAGGACGAGGCGCGGCGGCTGCAGCTCAAGAGTTTCAGCCGGTACAACCCGTCGGACAACATCGCGCTGGGCGTTTCCCACGTGGCGTGGCTGATGAAAAAGTTCGACTCGCTCTACCAGACCGCGGCGGCCTACAACGCTGGCATGGGCAGCGTGACGAAATGGAACGGGGCGAACTCCCCCGAGCTGAGCCGGGAGGAGTGGATTGAGGAAATTCCGTTCGACGAGACGAGAGAGTACGTGAAAAAAGTTCTTGCCAACTACGGCATCTATCAGCGCCTGACCGCTCCGGCCCCGGATCCTGAAACGGGTTCGCCCGCCGGGACGAAGTGAGCGCGCTGTCAAGGAGGAACTGACGTGACGCAACCCTATCAACCGTTGGAACTGAGGCAGCGGGAGGCTTATGAAAACCTGTGGAAGGAGTGCCCTCAAAGCTCGTCCGACCAGAGCTTTCTTATCCTGCTGGGGTGGTCGGGGCTCTTCGGCTACGAGGCCGCGTGGGATAACGATCTGGTCTGGCTCCGTCAGACTCGGCCTGAGGCCCTGTACCTGCCGCCGGCCGGCTCGTGGGAGAATCAGGACTGGGAAAAACGGCTCATCGAACAGGTGGGGCCGAAAGCCCGGTTCGTCACGGTTCCGGAGCATCTGGCCCTGATCTGGTCCGACCAGCTAGGGCACAAAATCGCCATCGAAGAGGACAGAAACTCGTTCGAGTACCTGTACCGGGCCGGCGAGTTGGAGACCTTAGCCGGAAACCGCCACATGCGACGGCGCAACAAGATCAACCAGTTCCGTCGGCACCACAAAAGCGTTTTCGTCCCCTTGAGCGACGAGCTGATCGACCCGATCTTGGCCCTTCAGGCCCGTTGGCTGACAGAGCAGGCGCTCCAACCGGGCTCGAAATCGGAAACGCTTTTGAGGACCGAGAACGATTGCATTCGTTTGGCCTTGGCCCACTGGAAGGAGTTCGGCTTAGTCGGCGGCGCCGTGGCGGCGGACGGTCAGCTGATCGCCTACACGCTCGCCGAGCCGGTTCCCGACGGCTCCCTGCAGGTTCACTTTGAAAAAGGGCTGGCCGAGTACGACGGCTCGTACCAGGTGGTTAACCAGGACTTCGCCGTCTTCCTGAACGGCCGGTATGAGCTTCTTAACCGGGAGGAGGACATGGGGGACCCGGGGCTGCGCCACGCCAAGCTGGCCTACTCGCCGACGATGTTCCTGCGGAAGTACACGGTCCTTTGGGACGCGGAGGCTACAGAGGGCCATCCGGCCGCCTTCCCGGTTCGTGGGGCCGTTTACCCTGAGAATCCGGCTCAGCCAGAGCCGACAGAACCGGCGGCTGCAGAATCGACACCAGTTGAACCTCAGCCCAGGCAGGTCACTTGGGAAGAGGTGTTCGACAAGGCGCCCTGCAAGAGCATGCAGGAGAACTTTGAAGCGCGCAAGCAGTGCAAGGTCTGGCAGTCGGTCGAGGCAGGGCTTGACGAGTGGATAGAGGCTCAAGGGCCGGAGGCGGTGCGGATCAGCGATGATCTGGCCGCTCATCCGGAGCTTTCCGGCGGGGAAGTCCGCTCCAGCGAAATTTTCGCGTCCCTATTGGCGCGGCACGGCTTCGCGGTAGAGCAGCCGTTCATGGAGATGCCCACGGCGTTTATGGCCCGCAAGACGTTGGGGCACGGCGGCCCGGTGGTCGCGTTTTTGGTGGAGTACGACGCCCTGCCGGACGTGGGACACGGCTGCGGTCACAACCTTCACGGCACCGTCGCGGCGTTCGCCGGCATGGGGCTGGCCCACGTGCTGGAGCGTCACCGCTGCGACGCCACTGTTTGGGTGATCGGCACGCCGGCCGAAGAGACGTGGGGCGGCAAAATCCCCATGGCGTCAGGCGGAGTGTTCGACGGCGTGACGCTCGCCCTCATGTTCCACTGCACTACCGGAATGGCTAAGGTCGCGTCGCGCTTTCTCGCGCTGGACGGCTGGCAGTTTGACTTTTCGGGCAAGCCGGCTCACTCGTCCGGCGCCCCGTGGAAAGGCCGCAGCGCCTTGAACGGCCTTCGGCTCTTCCTGAACGCGTTGGACATGATGCGGCTTCACATGATGCCGTCGGACCGTCTCCATTCGGTCATCACCGACGGCGACGGGGCGATCAACGTCATCGCTCCCAAGGCGTCGTGCCGCGTCGAGACGCGGGCCGTCAACCGGCCGCGGCTCGATAGCCTGAACGAGATGGTCCTGGCGGCCGCCAAGGGAGCGGCGCTGGCAACCGGAACGTCCGTGACGTGGAACAAATTCATGCCGAGCTTTGACGACATGCTGCCCAACTTAGCGGCGGAAGAACTGGCGTTCCGCGTGCTGGACGACATGGGTATTCCGGTGGCGAAAGGCGAAGAGCTGGATGGGTCCAGCGACATCGGCAACGTATCATACCGTTGTCCGGCCATTCATCCGCTCCTTTCGATCTGCCAGACTAAGCTGCCGGCCCACACGGCCGCGTTCGCCGAGGCCACGGTCGGGGAAGACGGGCACAAGGCCCTGCTGACGGGCATTCGAGCTCTGGCCCGTATCGGCGGGCGTGTCGCGATCGACCCGGCGCTGGCCGCCCTCATCAGGCAGGACTTTGAAGGGGCTCGGGCCGCTCAAGTGGGCCCGAAAGACGAGAAGTAAAAACGAGCGGAGACCCTCCGATATCATCGGAGAGCCTCCGCCTTTTTATGGCTGGGGGCCGGTCCTTCGGGCTCTCGCCCTTCCGGCTCATCGGATCGTTCAACGCCCTCGAGCCGCTGTTCCATCGCCCGGGTCCGCCGGCCGGTCTCCTCAATCGAGTTTGCCGCGGCGCCGAGCTGTTTCCTCACCCGCTCGAGAACCTCGCCGAAGCGGGCGAACTCGGTCTTCACGTCGCCGAGAATCCGCCAGATCTCGCCGCTTCGTCGGCTGATGGCCAAGGCGCGAAAGCCGAGCCTCAGGCTGTTGAGCAGGGCGGCCAATGTGGTCGGCCCAACCGGGACGACCCGGTGCCGCTCCTGAAGCGACGGCAGAGTCGACGGGTCGCGCAGCGCTTCGGCGTACAGGCTTTCCGACGGCAGGAACAGCAGGGCGAAGTCGGTCGTGACCGGCGGGCGGACGTACTTTTTCCGCACCGACGCGGCCTGAAGGTCAAGGGCCTTGATCAGCTCCCGTCGGCCAGCCGCTTCTCCGTCGGCGTCGCCTCGCTCTCTGGCGGCCAACAGCCGCTCGTATGACGCCAGAGGGAACTTGGCGTCAAGGGGCAGCCACAGCGGCGGCTCGTCCGGGTCGCCGGTGGGGATTTTCAGCCCGAAGTCGACCCGCTCGGCCGAGTCCGGATCAAGGGCGACGCTCCGTTCGTACTGAGCCGGGGCGAGAATTTGCGACAAGAGGCTTTCGAGCTGAACTTCCCCCCACGTCCCTCGGGTCTTGACGCCCGTGAGGGTCCGCTGAAGGTCGCCCACGTCGCCTGCCAGCCCCTGCATCTCTCCCAAGCCGCGCTGAACTGCTTCCAGCTGTCCGCTGACTTGGGCGAACGAGTCGCCCAGCCGTCGGGACAGGGTGGTCTCAAGCCGTTCGCTGACCGCCTGACGGAGCTCGTCGACCCGCCGGGAGTTCTCGCTTTCAAGCCGGGCGAGGGCCTCAGCCAGTTTTGTCTCCTGCTCGCCGAGTCGTTGCTGAACCGACAGAAGCTGATCGGTCGTGTGCCGCTCAAGCGACTCCATCTGTCGGGTCTGAAGTCCGCTCAGCCGGTCAAAGCTCTCCGCCGCCCGCCGGCCGTAAGAGTCCAGAGCGTCGCGCACGTCCCGGCTGCTTTCGGCGCCGCGCTGGAGCGCTTCGGCCCGTTGGTCCTTCATTTCCTCCTGAAGCAGGCCGATCATCATGTCGAGGGCGTCGTCGCTGTCGCGCCGGGACAGCCTGACGTGCCAGATCGCGACGGCCAAAGCGCAGGCCGCGCACAGCGCGCTGACGGCCGCAGCCCAGCCGATAAACTGGATTGTCACGGTCTCACCTCCGAAAGAACATAGGCCCCAGAGGGGTTTTTCTTGGTTCGTCCATTGTAGATGAAAAAACAAACTGAAACTAGAGACAAGCTGTTGTTTTTCACCAGATGAACTGGTATCGTGACGGTATCCGGAACGTTTTCCGGCGCGTCCGGCCCAACTGGGCAAGCGGACTGAGAAGGGGTGTGCGGGATGGGATTTTTATCCAAGTGCGTGATGGTTCAGGGGTGCTCGTCTTCGGTGGGAAAGAGCGTGCTGACGGCTGGCCTGTGTCGGCTGTACGCCCGCCGGGGCTTTCGCGTCGCGCCGTTTAAGGCTCAGAACATGGCGTTCCCTGCCTACCTGCCGGACGGCCGGGCGATCGCCGGCAGCGTGGTCACTCAGGCCGAAGCCGCCTGCCGGGAGCCGGAAAGCGACATGAACCCGATACTCCTGCGGGTGGCCGGCGAAGGGGTCAGCGAGGTGTTCGTCCACGGCCGTTCGATTGGGCTGATTCCGGGCCACCAGTATCAGGCCGACAAGGGAAAGTTCCGTCCCAAAGTGGAAGAGTCCTGGCGGCGCCTTCTCGCGTCAAACGACGTGGTCGTCATCGAGGGAGCCGGGAGCCCGGCGGAGATCAACCTGAAAAAGGACGACTTAGTCAACATGGGCATGGCGAAAATGGCCGGCGCGCCGGTTCTGCTGGTTGGGGACATCGACCGGGGCGGCGTGTTCGCCGCCTTGGCTGGGACGCTGCTCCTGCTGGACCCGGAGGAGCGCGATTTGGTCAAAGGAATGGTGATCAACAAGTTCCGCGGCGATTTGTCGCTTCTGGAACCCGGGTTGGCCATGATCGAGAACATCACAGGCAAGCCAGTTCTCGGCGTGGTGCGGTACTTCCGTTCCGGCCTGCCGGAAGAGGACAGCTTGGAGGTTCCCGCCGCGCCTCTGACAGCCGAGGAGCGGAACGAACGGTACGACCGGCTAGCTGACTTGTTGGAATCGTCGTTGGACGTGGCCAAGCTCGACCAAATCGTCGGGGTAGCGAGGTGACCGGCCTCTTTTCCCTCGCTTGGGCTCTGGCCGCCGACTGGCTGTTCGGCGACCCGGAAGGGCTGCCCCACCCGGTTTGCGCTGTTGGCCGGTTCATCGGCTGGTGGGACCGTCTGGCAAGAAAACGTTTGAGCGGGGGAGAGCGAAGCGCCTTTCGCCTTCGGCTGGCCGGTCTGGCCGGCTGGTGCGCCACAGTCGCTGGGACGTTTCTGTTCGTCTGGGCGACCGTTGCCGCCGCCGGTCGGCTGAGCGCGGCGGCTGGCTTTCTCGTCCAGACCTACTGGCTGTTTTCTGGGCTGGCGGCGACCTGTTTGAGCAGGGAAGCCGCGGCTGTCGCCGGGTTTCTCCGCGCCGGCGACCTGCCGTCGGCCCGCCGTCGGCTGGCCGGCCTTGTTGGACGGGATACCGGAGAGCTTTCTTCATATCAAGTAGTTCAGGCGGTCGTCGAAACGGTAGCGGAAAACTGCTCGGACGGCGCCTTGGCCCCGATTTTTTGGGCGGCGCTCGGCGCGCCGTTTGGCCTGTCCGCTCCGGCCATGTGGGCCTATAAGGCGGTCAACACTATGGATTCAATGGTTGGGTACTTGGACGAGACGCACCGGGACATCGGTTTTGTCCCAGCGAAGGCGGACGACGTTTTCAACTGGATTCCAGCCCGGCTGGCTGTCATTCTGTTCGCCCTGATGGCGCCGAGTCTGGGTTTCGACGGGGCCAAGACGCTACGCACCGGCTTCGAGCAGGGGCGCCGCCACCTGAGCCCCAACGCCGGATACCCGGAAGCCGCAATGGCCGGGGCGCTGGGAATCACCCTTGGCGGGACTCACACCTACGGCGGAATGACGGTCGTCAAGCCCGAACTGACCGGCGGAACCGACGAGCCGAACGTCCGGCACATCGACATGGCTCGGTCGTTTCTGTGGCCGGCGACGCTCTGGGCGGCGCTGCTCCTGTCGCCTCTGTGGCTCCTGCCATGACGGCGGCGCGGCACGGCGGCGACGTGGAAGGAGCCCGTCGGACCTGGGGCCGGGAACGGTGGCTCGACTTCAGCTCCAACATCTGCCCGTTAGGCGTGCCGCGTCCCGTGGCCGACGCCTTGACGGAACACCTGTCAGATGACCTGACGTCGTACCCGGATCCTCAGTGCCGCCGCGTTCGGGAGATCGTCGGCCGATTGTGCGGCGCTTCGGAGGACGAAGTCCTTCCCGGCTGCGGTGTGTCCCAGCTCCTTTGGGCGCTCGGGCCGCTGCTGCCCAGTCCTGTTCTGCTGCCCGAACCCAGTTTTGTGGACTACCGGCGTTCTTTGGCCCGCCGGGGCGGGCATGACGTGCGCCCGTTCCATCTGAAACTGGAATCTCCCGGCCCGTCGCCGGACGATCTGGCGGAAGGGGCGGCCGGCTGCCGGGCAATTCTGATGGGCAACCCGAACAACCCGACGTCGTTTTTGTTCCAGCCAAACGAGCTGGTTTCCGCCCTGACCCCGTGGCTTGACGGAGGCGGCCTGCTGGTCCTTGACGAGTCGTTCGTGACCCTGACCGACGGCGGGGCTGCCAACTCGTGCTGGCCCCTGCTGCGCGGACGGCCGAACGTCGTCGTGTTTCAGTCGGTAACCAAGTCGCTGGCCCTGCCGGGGCTTCGTCTCGGTTGGGTACTGGGCGGAAAAGAGCTGCTCGCCAAGTTGGCCGACGAGCTCCCCGACTGGTCGGTCAGCGGCCCCGCCACCCGCGCGGCCGAGGCGTTCGGCCGGCTGGACGAATACGCCGCCAGCCGACGAAAGTGGCTGATCGAACAGAGAAAATACCTGACGGACGGCCTTTCCAATCTGCCCGGCGTGACCGTTTTCCCGCCGTCGGCCAACTTCGTCCTCGTCAGGTTCGAGCGGACGACCGGAACGTTCGTCGCTCAAAAGTTGGCCGAGCGGGGAATTTTGGTTCGCCGGTGCGCCGACTTCCCCGGGCTGGACGACCGATACGTTCGGCTGGCCGTCAAGGACGGGACGGCGAACCGACAGCTGCTGGCCGCGCTTGAAGAGACGCTGAAGGAGGGGGAACGGTGAACGACTTTAAAATGGCGCTGAGGGAGCTGAAAGCGCCGTCAGACGAGTGGTACGCGAAGGCGTGGGCGCACCTTGACCGGCTCACCATGCCGCCTCGCGCCATGGGAAAGCTCATGGAGCTGGCGGCCCGGCTGTCGTCGATGCGCCGCGAGCTCGCGCCGACGATGGAGCGGTTCTGCGTTGTTCCCTTCTGCGCCGACCACGGGCTGTTCCGGCCTCAGGTCACCAACTCGCCCCAGATTGTCACCGAACTGGTGGCCCGCCACATGGCCGAAGGGACGGCGACGGTCAACTGCATGGCCCGCCTTCACGGCGGAACCGTCCTGCCGGTGGACGTGGGGATAAAAGGCGATCTGTCCGACTTGGGAAGCCGAATGGTCCACCGAAAAATCGCGCCCGGCACGGCCGACTTTGCGTCAGGCCTAGCGATGACCCTTTCACAGGCGCAGGAGTGCCTTGACGTCGGCGCCGCCGTCGCCCGGCATTTGGCGGCGGAGAACGACTTTTTAGCCGTCGGGGAAATGGGCGTGGGCAACACGTCCGCGGCGGCGGCTTTGGCTGCCGTTTTCACCGGAAAAAGCGCCGCGGTCCTGACCGGCCTAGGCTCGGGAATCGACGAGGGAAAACTCGCGCACAAAGTTGCTCTGATCGAGAAGGCGATTGCGCTCAACCGGCCGGACCCGTCCGACCCGATGGACGTCGTCTCCAAGGTCGGCGGCTTTGAAATCGCCGCCATGGCCGGGTTCATCGTCGGCGCCGCTGCCGCGCGCCGACCAGTGGTTCTCGACGGCTTCGTCTCCGGCGCCGCCGCCCTGCTGGCCGTCAGGCTGGCCCCGGACTGCCGGGGCTACTTGGTCGCCGCTCACCGAGCCAGCGAGCGGGGACACGGAACCGTCCTCGACGCCTTAGGGCTGGAACCACTCTACAGCTTGGACCTTCACTTGGGCGAAGGGGCCGGCTGCCCGTTGGCCGCTCCGTTCCTGCGCTCTGCCGTCGCGCTGATGGGGCTTCCAACCTTCGAGCAGACCGGCGTGCCCGAAGGCATTTCGGAAGACGGAACTCGAGGCGCCAAATGATCCGATCGTTAATCGCTTCTCTTCAATTTCTTACCCGCCTGCCGATACCGGGCCAGTTCGAAGCCGACGAGCTGGGCCGGTCAATCAACCTGTTCGCCGTCGGCGGGCTCGTCATAGGAGCCGCGGCAGGCGGCGTCTCTTACCTGCTGCAGCGGCTCGGGTGTCCGTGGACCATCCGTGCCGTTTGCATCACTGTTTTCTTGGCCGGCGTGACCGGCGGAATGCACTTGGACGGCGTGGCCGACACGTTCGACGGCCTCATGAGCGGCAAGCGGGGCGAAAAACTGTTGGAAGTCATGCGGGACAGCCGAATTGGCACGATGGGGGCGGTTGCTCTCTGGGCAGTCTTATCGCTGAAGGCCGCTTCGATTGCCGCGATACCTGACCCACTGACGGCCTTGCTGTTGGCCTGCGGCGCCGGGCGAGCCTGCCTGACCGGCGGGCTGGCGTTTTTCCCTTACGCCGGCGGCGGGCTGGCAGCTGCCTTTGCCCCTCACGCGAAAAAAAACTGGGCCGGCGGCGTCTGGCTGATTCTGTTGGAGGTCGGCCTGATCTTTGGTTCCAGCTCGCTGGCTGTTTTTGTCGCGCTGGCCTGCGCCGCTGGGACTGCGTTTTGCTTGGATCTCCGATGCCAGCGGCTTTTGGGGGGCATTACTGGCGACGTACTGGGCGCTTCATGTGAGACGGCGGAGGCGGTCTGTCTGGCCGTCTACGCCCTATTGAGCTAAAGAAAGAAGGCGCTGGGCGTGGAGAGTATTTTAGTGACCGGCGGCTGCCGGAGCGGAAAAAGCGACTTCGCCCTGTCGCTCGTCAAAGGGCGGAAAAAAAGGTTTTTCGTCGCCACGGCTCAGGCGTTGGACGACGAGATGGCCCGGCGGATCGAGGCTCACCGGCAGGCCAGAGGCGAAGGGTGGACGACCCTTGAAGTGCCTCTCGACCTGCCCGGCGCTTTGGCCGGTCTGCCGTCTGACGGCGTCGCGTTGGTGGACTGCTTAACCGTGTGGAGCTGCAACGTCATGTCATCGCCGGAGGTTTGGGACGGCGAAAGCTGCGGGCTGTTCGACCGGCTCGTCCAGACCGCCGCCTGCCCGCCCTGCGACCTTATTTTCGTGACCAACGAACTTGGCATGGGCATCGTTCCGGCTGACCCGTTCACCCGCCGATACAGGGACGTGACGGGCCGGCTCAACCAGAGAATAGCCGCCGCCTGCAGCCAAGCGTGGCTCGTCGTCTGCGGCTTGCCTGTGAGGCTCAAATGAGCGGCCCGGTCCTGCTGAGGCGCGTCGACGCCGGACCGTTCCCCTTGCTGGTCGGCGAGGAGGACGGAAAACTGGTTAAGGTCGGTTTCCCCGGCGAACTGGGAAACGTCGTCCAGGGGCCTGACACGCCGCTTCTTCGGGAGACGGCCCGCCAGCTTCGGGCGTATTTCTCCCGGCGGCTCAAGGTCTTTGACCTGCCGCTGGCCTTTTCCGGCACGCCGTTTCAGCTCCAAGTCTGGGAGGCCCTTCGGCTCGTGCCGTGGGGGAAAACCGTCACGTACAGCGAGTTGGCCCGCCGAACCGCGCGTCCCAAAGCGGCCCGGGCGGTCGGCAACGCGATGGCCGCCAATCCGCTCGTGATCGTCATTCCGTGCCACCGGGTCGTCCTGTCGGACGGACGGCTGGGCCAATTCGGCGGCGGCGCGGCGATGAAACAGTTTCTCTTGGCCAATGAAGGGGTATTGTTTCAGCTTCCTCGGAGCGGCGGAGGAAGCCGACGCGTGTTACAATGAGAACTGAATTGTATGCGTTGGAAGCCGTCGGCCTTTGTCGGCGCTTCGGCGGCGTTCAGGCCCTTGACGGTGCGTCTTTGACGCTGGAACGGGGCCGAATCACCGCCCTGTTGGGAAGCAGCGGCGCGGGGAAAAGCACCCTGTTGGCCTGTCTTTCCGGCGCTGAGCGTCCCGAAAGCGGATCGATCCGAATCGACGGGCGCCCGCTGACTTTAGGCTCGCCCCGTCTGGCTCAGAAAGCCGGCGTTCGGCTCGTGCCCCAGTCCCCGGCGCTGGCCGGCGGCCTCGACGTGGCGTCCCATATTTTTTTAGGGCGGGAGCCGCTCAAATGGGGCTTGTGGGTCGACCGAAAGAAAATGGCTCAAGACGCCCAGAACCTGCTGGACCGTTGGGAAGTTCCCCTGCCGGCCAGAGGCGTTCGGGTGGGAGACCTGTCCAGAGGGCAGCAGCAGACGATCCTGTTGCTTCAGGCGTTGGCGGCCGGCGCGCGCGTTTTGCTGCTTGACGAGCCGGCGGCGTTTATCGGTTTAAGGGACCGGGAGCGGTTCTTCAAGATGTTGGGCGAGTTCCGCTCGTCCGACGCGGCTTTGTTATGCGCGTTTCACCGGCTCAGCGACGCCCTTCGTTTTTCGGACAATCTGGCCGTCTTGGCCCGCGGAAAAATCGTTCTGACCTGTCAGGCCGCTCAGGCTGACGGTGCGGAAATCTTATCCGCGATGGGGTAGCGCAGGAACTGATGAAGTTGGAGGTATGAACATGACCAGAGGTAAAAAGGCGCTTCTTCTGATTCTTGGGATTCTCGTCGCCGGCGGCGTGGTTCTGTACAACGTCGACTTCGGCGGGAACCTGATCGCTCACAAGGCCGGTGAGTTCGTAGCCAACGAATACGGCATGGGCGTTTCCATTCAGGGCGTGGGCGGCAACCCGTTCAAAGGCTACACGCTGGAAGGCATTCAGCTGAACCGGGACGGGGCGCCGCTTCTTGACGCCCAAAGCCTTTTCGTGCGTCCCAACCTGCTCAAGAGCATTACCGGCAACGTCGCCCTGAGCTGGGTGGAGCTTCGCGGCGTGACGAGCACGTTTGAAAAGCTGCGCTCTCTGGCCGAGGTAGTGGCTAAAACGCCGATGGCCCCGCTTCCTGACTTCCTGCCCAAAGGGCCGGTGGAGCTCAAATCCCTCGGCGGTTCTCTGGACGGCAGTCGCGTCGAAGGCGAAATGGACGTGGTTGTCTCCGGCTTCCCCGTCAAGGGGACGGCTCAGGGATCGCTTGGCGACGTCACCGAGTTCAAAAAAGCCCACTTGGAACTTGCCGGCGGGACGATCGACTTTTCCGGCAAAGTCATGCCGAATATCGACATGACGGTTAAGGTGGCGGACGTGGATCTGACCCAGCTGGGCGTCATCGTTCCACAGCTCGCCTCAGGCGTCGCCAAGGGCCGCGTCTCAGCTCAGGTGACCTTGGGCGGCACGCCTCAGGCCCCCATGGCGGAGGGAACCGTCTCGCTTGACGACGGCGCAGTCGCCGGTGTCCCGCTGTCCTTCTCGTCTCAGACGAGCTACGGGAATGACGCCCTGCGGGCCGATCCGCTGACGGTCGCTTTTGCCGGCGTGCCGATGCAGGGTCACGTCGCGATGGACTTTTCCGGCAAGGCGGCGACGACGGACATCTCGCTGACTAGTCAAGGCCCAGTGGGGATAGACGCCCTGCGAAAGTACCTGCCTGAAATCCCCGCCGACGCGGCCGGGCAGGTTGAGCAGGCCTTCATCTCCCTCTCCGGGCCGCTTGCCGCCCCGGAAGGCAAGGCGAGAATCGCGGCCAAGACCCTCTCCGCCGCCGGCGTGTCTGTGACCGACACGAACGTTTCAGCTGACTTTAACTCGGCTGGCCAGGTTAAGCTTCAGGCGTCGTCCAACTTTGCCGGCGCTCCGATTGGGGTAAACGGCACTCTGTCGCTCCTCAAGAACCCATCGGTTAACTTGGCCGGCTCGGTCAAGCAGCTTGACTTAGCCAAGGTGACAAAAATGTTCTCCGACCTGCCGCCGGTCAGCGGCGTTTTAAGCGGTCAAGTGAAGGCCGCCGGGCCGCTCTCGAACGTTCAGCTGACCGGGACAGTCTCGTCCCCGTCGGTCTCCGCCTCCGGGGTGACTGTCGCCAAGCTGAACGTGCCGCTGGCCTGGCGCGACGGCGTGCTTTCGCTGAACGGCACGTCCGCGCTGGTGAACGGCGCGCCCGTCTCGGTCTCCGGCAGCGTCTCGCCTCTGAAAGGTCAGCTCGCCCTGTCGGTGACGTCTCAGGGGCTCACGGCCAAGAGCCTGAGCGCCTTCGTCCCCGGCCTGCCGAAGATCGACGGCGCGGCGGACTTGACCGCCAAAGTGACTGGCTCGTTCTCCAACCCTCAAGTCGAACTGTCGGCCAAGAGCGCGTCTCTGGCGTTGGATCCAGTCTCGGTTAAAGGTTTCTGGATCGCCACCGACCAAAAGTTGTCAGTTCAGGACGGCGTCCCGTCATCTCTCGAATTGGCGTTCGGCGCGGACCGTCTCGTCGCGGCCGGCGTGCCGATTGACTCCCTAACCGGGAAAATAGCTTACGACGGCCAGTCGGTTCGCTTCAGCAACGTCCAAGGCTCAGCCGGCGGCCCGCTGTCCCTTGCAGGGTCGGTTCGGCTCTCTGACTTGGCGTTGGACGCCCAAGCCGAGCTTGCCGGCGGCGACCTCGCCAAGATCACCAAACTGCTCGCCCCCGGCATGGTTTCCGGCAAACTGAACGCCAAAGCGTCGGTCTCCGGTACGGCGCTCGATCCAAAGATCAGCGCCGACTTTTCGTCGAACCGCCTCGTCGCGTCCGGTATGGCGTTTGACGGGGTGACCGGCTCGCTTGACGGCACGTCGAAACGGCTGGCACTGAAAAACGTCAAAGCCGCCTTCGGCGGCGCGGCCCTCGACCTTTCAGGGTCGATGAACCTGCAGACTCTGGCCGACGGCGACTTCTCCGTCAAGGCCCTCGGCGTGGACCTGTCAAAAGCGTTCGTCGGCTTCGCCGACACGTCGTCCCTCGGCCTTTCCGGGGTAGGCCAGCTGTCGCTGGACGGCAAGATGGCCGGCGGCTCGTACTCCGGGTCCGGCTCTCTGTCGGTTGACAAGCTGACCGTCGCCGGGTTTGCCTTCGACGGACCGGCCAGCTCGATCCGTCTTTCCGGCACGACTTTGGAGCTTCCTGACCTCCACGCTGGTTTTTACGGCGGAAAGCTCCAAGCGCCCGCGAAGATGGACCTGAAGACGCTCGGCCTGTCGCTGAAAGTCTCCGCTTCGGACGTCGATCTGCTTCGGGTCATCGGCGCGGCCGTTCCCAGACTGGGCGGCGGTCTGACCGGGCGCGTTGCAGGTACCTGCCAGCTATCTGGCGTTCTCTCGCCGTTTAGGCTGTCCGGCTCTGGTCAGCTGACTTCAGACGGCGGAGAAGTGGTCGGTTTCACGTGGGTTGACCTGCTCTCGCAGGTTTACGGGGAAAAATCACTTAAATACGCGTCGGCTCAAGTGCCCTTTGACATGACGACCGGGGCGGCGGGGCTGACCCTCAAGCCCGGAACGCAGGTGCTCGCCCGGGACGGTGATAAAATTTATCGATTCATCAAGGCTACTGGTAATATCGGCTCGACCGGCGCGCTGAACTTGAAGGTGAACGGCAACCTGAACGCCATGGCGATCAACGTCATCTTCGGCGCCGGCAGCGGTGCACTGACCGGCTTGGCCGTTGGCAGTGCCGCTGGTGGCCTTCAGGGCGCTCTCGGCGGCGCGCTGGCTGGAATCGTGGCCGGCGGCGCGCAGGGCGCTAAGTCGGCGGACTTCCGCGACGTGGCGTTCACAGTGACGGGAACGACCGACAGCCCGAAGATCAAGGGCCTGAAGGTCGGACCGTCGTCGATCAAGGAGCCAGCCAAGCAGGAAGGAACGGCGGCAGAAACGACGACAGCCGAGCCGGCTCCCGCTGGGGAGGTTCAAAAGCCCTCCGGTCAGGTGGAGCAGGCCATCAGGGACGTGTTGAGCGGCGGCAAGCAGAAGACGCCAGTCGTTCCTGTTCCTCAGCCTAAAAAGACGGACGTTCAGCCCGAGAGTCAGCCTGAAAGCCAAGCAGCGCCAGAGGATCAGCCCGTTCAGGACGAACGGCCGCAGGATCCGGTGGATCAGCTGAAAGAAGGCCTCAAGAAAGAACTGCTCAAAGGCGTCAACGATTTGTTCCATTGATAGTAAGCGCCGGGGAGAACCGGCAGCCGGCTCACGGGAAGTCTTTGAGCCGGCTCTTTTTTTCTTTCACGTCAAAACGGGGTTTTGAACCGATCAAGGAGGAAACGCCATATGAACCGAGCAACGTTGAAAAATTGCCGGCGGATCGTCGTCAAGGTGGGAACCAGCACGATTACCCATCCGAACGGCACGCTGAACCTGCGCCGAATGGAACGCATCGCCCGGAGCCTTGCAGACTTGCGGAATCAGGGGCGGGAAGTCATACTCGTCTCGTCGGGAGCCGTCGGCGCCGGCATGGGAAGGGTTGGCCTGGCGGTTAAGCCCGCCAGCCTGCCGGTCCGCCAAGCCTTGGCGGCCATCGGCCAAGGGCTCGTCGTCGGGGAGTACGAAAAGCTCTTCGGCGAGTACGGCCACACGGCGGCTCAGGTGCTGGTCACCCGCGACGCCTTCGGCGACCGGTCTCGGTACCTGAACATCTGCCACACCTTCCGCGCCCTGCTGGAACTGGGCGCTGTGCCGGTCGTCAACGAGAACGACACTGTTGCCGTCGACGAGATCAAATTCGGCGACAACGACACCCTCTCGGCGCTCGTCGCCTGCGCCGCCGGAGCCGACCTGCTGATTATTCTGTCGGACATCGACGGCCTGTACACCGCCGACCCGCGGCTCGACCCGTCGGCCAAGCTGATTCACCAAGTAGAGACGATCTGCCAGAAAATCCGCGACGGCTCGGGCTCGAAGGGGAGCAACGCGTCAAGCGGCGGCATGTTCACCAAACTGGCTGCCGCCGACATCGTCCGCTCCGCCGGAATTCCCTTGGTTATCGCCAAGGGAAGCGAAGACGGCGTCCTGTACCGAATTTTGGACGGCGAAGAACTGGGCACGCTCTTCCTTCCGGCCCCGACGCCCGAGCGGGCCAGAAAAGGCTGGATCGCGTGGGGCGACGTGCCTCACGGGCGAGTGACCGTTGACGCCGGAGCCGCTGCCGCGCTTTGCTTAAAAGGCGGCAGCCTGCTGCCGTCGGGCGTCACCGGCGTGTCAGGCGACTTCGGAGCCGGGCGCGTCGTCAGCGTCTGCGGTCCGTCGGGGGAGGAAATAGCCCGCGGGCTGGTTAACTGCGACTCCCGCAGCCTAGCGAAAATCGCCGGCTGCCAGACCGACCAGATCGAAAGCCTGTTGGGCGCCAAAGACTACGACGAAGTCATGCACCGGGACAACATGCTCGTCCGGCCCGTCGCGAACGGGCCAGAAAGGGGAAAAGACGAATGAGCTCGTTGGACGAACTCTGCCTTGCCGCTCGCGACGCCGCGCGCCTCTTGGCCTGCTCGTCGTCGCGCCAGCGCGACGGCGCCCTGTCAGCCGGAGCGGCCGCTCTGAGGCGGGACGCTTG
The DNA here is from genome assembly GCF_000237805.1 of Jonquetella anthropi DSM 22815. GTDB lineage: Bacteria > Synergistota > Synergistia > Synergistales > Dethiosulfovibrionaceae > Jonquetella > Jonquetella anthropi. The sequence continues at coordinate 405,057 of NZ_CM001376.1, forward strand.
GAAAATACTCGAGGCGAACCGGCGCGACGTCGCCGCCGCCGAGGCCGCCCGCCTGTCAGCTGCGATGATCGAGCGGCTGACGCTGAACGACCGGCGGGTCGAAGACATGGCCCGCGGACTGGAAGCGGTCGCCGCTCTGCCGGACCCGCTCGGCGGAGGAACTGAAGCCTTCCGAACGCCCGACGGACTGGAAATTCAAAAAATCCGCGTCCCGCTGGGCGTCGTCGCCATGATCTACGAGTCCCGGCCCAACGTCACGGCCGACGCCGCCGCCATGTGCGTCAAGTCGGGCAACGCCGCAGTCCTTCGCGGCGGGAGCGAAGCGGCCCATTCCAACCGTCAGATTGCCGAAAGTCTGACTGGCGCGTTCGGTGCCGCCGGCCTGCCGGCCGGTTCCGTCAGCCTGTACGTCGAGCCGGGGCGGGAGGCTGCCCGCGCGCTCTTGGCCCGAAGTGACTTTGACCTGCTCATTCCCCGCGGCGGGAAGAACCTGAAAGAGGAAGTCCGAAACTTGGCCCGTTCGCCCTACGTCATGACCGGCATGGGACTGTGCCACCTGTACTTGGACGCCTCGGCGGACTGCCGAATGGCCGTTGACATCGCCGTCAACGCCAAAACGCAGCGGCCTTCCACCTGCAACTCCATCGAAACCCTCTTGATTCACAAAGACGTCCTGACTCGGCTGCTGCCGCCGGTCGCCTCGGCCCTGCGGGAAAGGGGAGTACGCCTTCTGGGCGACGAGCGGGCCCGAAGCGTCGTGCCCATGGACCAAGCGACGGAAGAGGACTGGGAGACCGAATACCTCGACCTCGTCCTCTCGATTAAGACCGTTGACTCGCTGGACGACGCGCTGGACCACATCAGCCGGTACGGCTCAGGCCACAGCGAAGCGATCGTCACGGAAAGCTATGAAGCTTCCCAGCGGTTTCTGCGCCAGGTCGACGCCGCGGCGGTCTACGTCAACGCGTCCACCCGGTTTACCGACGGCGGCGTCTTCGGCCTCGGCGGCGAAATGGGCATCAGCACCCAAAAACTTCACGCCCGCGGCCCGCTGGGCATACTGCAGCTCACCAGCACCAAATACATCGTTCGCGGAGAAGGACAGGTGAGATCATGAGCGAACTTCAAAAAATCGTCGTCCTGTACGGCGGAAACAGCCCGGAACGGGAAGTCTCTCTCGTCAGCGGCCAAGCGGTTGAAAAAGCGCTGAAAAGCGCCGGATACGAAACCGAACTGATCGACCTGACCGGGCCGGAAAAAGTCTTTGAGGCCCTGAAAACGCCCTGCGACCTCTTCTTCCCGGTCCTTCACGGCTCGTGGGGCGAAGACGGCCGGCTTCAAGCTGCCCTTGACCTGAGCGGTCGGCCGTACGTCGGTTCCGGCCCCCTAGCCAGTGGCCTCTGCATGGACAAATGGGCCAGCAAAGCCCTGTTCGACCGGGCGGGCCTTCACACCCCCAAAGGCGTGCTGGTGAGGCAGAAAGACGGAACCGGCGACCTTCCCGGCCTGCTCCGCGCGCTGGAACGGTACGGAAAACTGATCGTCAAGCCCAACTGCGGCGGCAGCACGGTCGCCACGTCTGTCGTCTCCTGCTCGGAAGAGCTCCTTCCCGCGCTGAACGCCGCGTGGGAGCAGAAGAGCGGCGGCGCGCTGGTGGAAGAGTTTATTCCCGGCCGGGAGCTCACCGTCGCCATGTGGGACTCAGGCTCCGGCCCTGAGGCCCTTCCAGCGGTCGAAATCCTTCCAGCGTCGGGGTTCTACGACTACCAGGCCAAGTACACCGACGGCGCCAGCCGGTACGAATCGCCAGCCCGGCTGAGCGGCGAAGAAGCCCGCGCCCTCTCCGAAGCCGCCGTCGCCGCGTGGCGTGCCGTTGGCCTTAGGGACTACGGCCGGGCCGACTTCCGCTTGCCCCCGGACGGGGAGCCGGTCCTGCTCGAAATCAACACCGCGCCGGGCATGACGTCTCACAGCCTCGTCCCCATGGCCGCAAAAAGTGCCGGAATGGAACTGCCCGACTTCCTGAGCCGGCTCGCCCGTCGGGCGTGGAGCCGCGACGTCGGGCGGCCCCGCGCCTGAAGCGCCGGAATCGTGTACAATATCAGCGGTCATATGGCCTTTCAAGGCCAAAACACAAACGTAGGAGCGTGAGCACTGTGGGAAAAAACCTTCGCGGACGCAGCTTCCTGAAACTGCTGGACTTCACTTCTGAGGACATTCGGTACCTGCTCGACCTGTCGAAAGAGTTCAAAGCCCTCAAGGCGGCCGGCGTGCCGCACCGTCATCTGGCGGGAAAGAACATCGTCTTGTTGTTTGAGAAAACGTCAACCCGCACCAGATGTTCGTTTGAAGTCGCCGGGCGCGACCTGGGCATGGGCGTCACCTACCTCGACCCCGGCTCCTCCCAGATGGGCAAAAAAGAGTCCATCGAAGACACAGCCAAAGTGCTTGGCCGCCTCTACGACGGCATCGAATACCGCGGCTTCAGCCAAGAACTGGTTGAGACCCTCGCCAGAGAGTCCGGCGTGCCGGTGTGGAACGGCCTGACAGACCTGTTCCACCCCACCCAAATGCTCGCCGACCTGCTCACGATCGAAGAAAAACTCGGCGCCCTCAAAGGCGTCAACTTCGTCTACATGGGCGACGGCCGCAACAACGTCGCCAACTCTCTGATGATCGCCTGCGCCAAAATGGGCGTCAACTACACCTGCTGCGCCCCCGAAAGCCTGTTCCCCGCCCCGGACCTCGTCAAAGCCGCCCAAGAAGTCGCCCAAGGGACCGGCAGCACCGTGACCCTCACCAGCGACGTCGTCAAAGGAACGACCGGCGCCGACGTGTTCTACACCGACATCTGGGTCTCCATGGGCGAGCCCGACTCGGCGTGGAAAACGCGAATCGAACTGTTAAAACCCTATCAGGTGAATGAACAGGCCATCTCCCGCGGCTCCCGCCGCGCCATCTTCATGCATTGCCTGCCGTCCTTCCACGACCTCAAGACGACCATCGGACAGGAAATCCACGAAAAATTCGGCTTAACCGAAATGGAAGTGACCGATCAGGTCTTCAGCAGCAGCCGCTCCGTCGTCTTCGACGAGGCGGAAAACCGGATGCACACTATCAAAGCCGTCATGTACGCCACGCTGGCGTAGCGGCGCTGAACCAGCCAAACGCCGCCCGTGGACGGCCAACCCATCAGGGCGGCCTGTCGATATGGCTCCAGCCGCAAAAGCGGCTGGAGCCATTTTCCCCTGCCAGCGCTGACGCCCGTTCAGCTGTCCGGCGGCGCGGCGAAAATCGTCCCAATGTGAGAACGCCCGCCCGCGGCGCGGAAACGGCCGCTAAAACAAGAGGAACCGACGGCCTGAGGAAGGGGGCGGCCGCAAGCCGCTTGGCGCCCTTTTTCGGCGAGATAGTAAGTATTATTTCGTATCTTTGAAGCGTAAATGGCCGGATACGTTTGACAAATCGATGAGGAATGTTAGACTGTGCCACAGAGCGGCAGTCCGCATGAGCGGACGCAGGAACTGACAACAGTGACGGTAGGCGGAGGAAACGAGGAAACTCCTGCATAACCGGCTGATGGCGTTCCGCCGACTCGAAGAGTCAAAGGTTTATCAGGAGGAATGTAACATGAGCATGAAGAAAATGCTTGCAGTTGTCGCCGCCGCAGCGTGCGTGGCCTTCGCGGCCCCGGCTTTCGCGGCCAACCCGTTCTCCGACGTGCCGATGCACCACTGGGCATATGACGCGGTGGAGCAGCTGGCTGCCCACGGCGTTGTCGAAGGGTATCCGGATGGCACCTTCAAGGGCAACAAGCCCATCACCCGTTACGAGATGGCCATGATGATCGCCCGCGCGATGAACAAGGGCGGCCTGGCCGGTGAAGATGCCGATACGCTGAAAAAGCTGATGGTCGAGTTCAAGGACGAGCTGGATAACCTGGGCGTCCGCGTCGACGGCCTTGAGGGCCGCGTCGCCGACCTGGAGAAGAACAGCAACGGCTGGAAGTTCTGGGGCCAGCTGCGTCTTGACTACAAGGATTTGAAAGATCACGATGCTCGGGACGGCATTGCTATGACCCGGTATCGCTTATGGCTGCAGAAGAAGGTTGACGACCACATCACTTTCACCGGCAGATGGGGCGGCGAAAACGCAGTGTTTGAGCGGTTCTACTTCGACGTCACCGACTTCTTCGGCATGGACTTCCGGGCCGGGCAGTTTGACTTCGACTGGGAAGACGACGACGGCCTGTACACCGATAACGATGCAACCGCTGGCGACTTCCTCATTCAGGGTTACCAGCTGAGCCGGAACTTCGGCGCCCTTGAGGCCACTCTTCTGGCCGGTCGCACTCATGACTGGGATTCTGGTTTCCTGGGTATTAATTTTTACGACGACCCGAGCGACTACGTGTACGGAGCTCGCCTGAAATACAGCGGCGAGAAGTTCTGGGTTAGCGCCAACGCTCTGCGGTTTGATCCTGAAGATCAGTTCGATGACGGAATGGGCCAGAACGGCTACAAGGTCAGCTATTACTGGCTCGGTGCTGGCTTCAAATTCGCCGATGGCTTCGAGCTGAAGGGCGCTTACTACTTCCAAGATCAGGATTTCAACAGCACCACCTTCCTGCCGGCTGGCTATGATGACTCCCCGAATGCTTGGAAGGTCATTTTGGATATCGACGAGAACGTGCTGAAGTTCACCAGTCTGTGGCTGGAGTACGCCCAGTTCGATCCGTCCTTCCTGACCACCCAGGACGGCCCGTACGACAACTATGCGTTCAGCATTACTCCTCGTCTGCGTGCTCTGGCGGGAGCCGACGTCGTTCCCAGTGCCATTGGTGTGGATAGCACGGACATCAAGGTGTTCTACGCTAAGGCTGAGCAGCCTTGGACGGAAAAGTTCAGCACCTTTGAGCGCTTTGTGCTCGCCAAGGATGCTGATTGGAACGCTAGCATGGCCAAGACCATTGACGTGACTAACTGGTCCGTTGGCATCGCCTACAAATACGCTCCGAGCCTGAAGTTTGAGCTGGTTTACGACGACGTCAACTACGAGAGCGGTAGCAAGCTGGACGACGATCACCTGATCCGGTTCCGCACGCAGCTGTCCTTCTAATTCTCTGACAGCACACGTGTTATTCACGAACAGCCCCGAGGTATTGCCTCGGGGCTGTTTTTTTGCGCCCTTTCCGTTCTCTTGTCCGGGCGGGCGGCCAAAAGCGCGGCCGCTTGGGCTAAGTCCCGATGAAGCGCCGTCTCGGAAGTCAAAGCGAAAGCGCGCGGCGAAAAAACCGCCTTTTCGGCGAACGGACTTTGAACCCGTCGGCCCCGTGGCTGGGGAAAAATGCTGAACGAAGGCGGAGGCGATTTCAGCAGGCCTTTACAGGGTTATTCCTCAGTTGGGATTGCACTTGTCCCCTTGTGACGGGTAATCGTGGACAAGCCGCCGTGCGGGCTTCGGTTAAGGGCGGGCCGATGAAAAGCAAGCGGAAAAGCCTTTGACCGTTAGGCCTTGAACGCGCCGTTCCCGCCCTAGCAGTTTGTGTCCGCTTGGCTCTTGAAACGAAGAACTCCCCCGAAGGCGTCTTCGGGGGAGTTTTATTTGCTCTTAAAAGGTTGGTGGGAGAATTTCAATCCAGTAGCCGTCGGGATCTTGAATGAAGTAGATGCCCATCGCCTCGTTTTCGCAGCAGATCCAGCCGTTCTTGGCGTGGAAGGCGTGGGACGCTTGGAAGTCGTCGGTTCGGAAGGCGAGGTGAAATTCCCCTTCGCCCAAGTCGTACGGCTCGGTTCGGTCGTGAAGCCACGTGAGTTCCAGCTGAAACGGGCTGGTGGGGCTTCCCATGTAGACGATGGTGAAGTCGGCCCCTTCAATTCGCCGTTGCTCGGTCAGGCCGATCGCTTTCTCGTAAAAGTCCATGCTTCGTTTCAGGTCAAGGACGTTGAAGTTGACGTGGATTGGCGTGTACATCTTTTTTACCTCCAGAGTGAGCGCCCGCCGCTCGGTCGTTTGTGGCGGGAACGGAAGATGAGCAGGTCGGCTGCCTGAGCGGCGCAGGCGACGGCGATGATGGCCGGGCCAGCAGTGAGGTCGAACCGATAGGAGAACCACAGTCCGGCGACACTGAACGCCGCGCCGAGAACCACCGACAGCCCCATGATCCCGGCGAGGCTTCGGGCGTGCCGTTCGGCGATGTAGGGCGGAATGGTGAACAGGGCGATGACGAGGATCAGCCCGACGACCCGAATGATGGCGACGACGGCCAGCGACGCGGCGGCGACTGTGAGGCAGTGGTACGTCCGCACCGCGAGCCCCCGCGTGGCGGCGAACGTCTCGTCAAACAAGAAGGCCTCCAGCTGGTGATACCGCAGGGCGGCGAAGGCGAGCAGAAGAACGCTCAGTCCGCCGAGCAAAAAGAGTTCGCCCGAGCTGACGGTGAGGATTGAGCCGAATAGGTAGCTCATCACGTCGGCGCCGTAGCCGGGCGTGAGGTCGTTGAAGATCAGGCCGACTGCCATGCCGGCGGACCAAAGAATACCCATCAGGGTGTCGGACCGATCGGACCTCTCCCAGCTGAGCCGGGCGGCTAAGCCTGCCAAGAGGAGCGTGAAGGCATAGGCGCCGCCCCGGGGCGGCAGGCCGAGAAAGCGGGCCAATCCGATGCCGCCGAAGGCGCCGTGGGCGATGCCCCCAACCAGCATGACCTGCCGGCGAATCACGACGACCGGGCCGAGCAGGCCGCAGACGAGGCTGCTCAGCAGGGCGGCAAACAGGGCGTGGCGGAGAAATTGATAGGTGATGAGGGCCTGAATCATAGGCTGTCCTTTCGGTTGGCGGGCGGCGTTTCGACCTGACGGGCGAAGAGCCGGGAATAGCCGGCGGGGAAGTCCGACGGGCTGTAGGCCGTGACGCCCGAATCGACGAACAGAATTTGTCCCGCGCAGTCCGGCACCGTTTCTAAGTCGTGGCTGACCATGACGACTGTGGCTTGGCGGCTTGCCTTTTCGAGACACTCCATGACGAGCCGACGGCCCGCCGGGTCGACGCTTGCCAGTGGCTCGTCAAGGAGCATGAGCCGAGGGCGGGACGCGAGAGCCCGGGCGATCAGTCCCCGCTGACGCTGGCCGATGGAAAGCTCGCCGAAGGGCCAGCGGCTCAGGTCCTGCAGGCCGACCAGCTCGAGCGCTTCGTCGGCGGCTTCCCGGTCCTCTCGGGTCCAGCGGGCGGCGCGGGGGTTCAGGCGGCCCATCAGGACGACGGACGACAGGGAGATGGGCAGGGCGGCGGTGGCTGTGACGTCCTGCGGGACGTAGCCAACCGGCTGGCCGCGGCCGGGGGGCTCTTCATAAACGGAAACCACCCCTGATTGAGGGGTGGTAAATCCGAGCAGTAATTTAAGGAGGGTGGTCTTTCCGCCCCCGTTGGGGCCGACTAAAACGCAGAACTGTCGGTCCGGAATGGAGAGCGTCAGGTCGGTAAAGACGGTTTTACCCGGGTAGCCGAACGTGACGCCCTCGAGTCGGATCGAGTCGGTCATTTCACGCCGTTGGCGATGGCCTGCGCGGCGGAGATGAGCGAATCTTCCCAGTTCGGAGCCAGCGGGTCAACTGTGACCATCGGCACGCCCAAGGACTTGGCGACGACAGAAGCCGACTGGGTGGAGAACTGAGGCTCGACGATCAGGGCCTTGACGCCCTGAGACTTGGCGAAGTCGGTGATCTTGGCGAGGGTCTGAGGACCCGGCTCCTTGCCTTCGACTTCAATGGGAACCTGAATCAGACCGTAGTCCCTGGCAAAGTATCCCCACGCGGGGTGGAAGGTGAGGAACGCCTTGCCCTTGGCGTTTTTCAGGATATCAGCCAGTTTGCTGTCCAGTTCGGCGGCAGAGGCGGCGAACTTCTCCTGGTTGGCCTTAAAGGTCTCGGCCTGATCGGGGAGTAGCTCGCTCAACGTCTTGCAGATCAGCTCAGACTCAGGAACCGCGCACTTTGCAGAAAGCCACAGGTGCGGATCCGGCTGGCCGTCGTGGTGATGGTGGTGGTGATGATGTCCTTCCTCGTGGCCGCACTCGCAGGCGTCGTGGTGACAGTCGCTGTCGTGGCAGTCATGGCAGCCTTCGTCGTGGCAGGCCTTGTCATGGTCGTCCTTGTCCTGACCGCAGGTGCAGCTGTCGTGATGGCCGTCCTTATCATGATGACAGTCTTTGTCGCCGTGGTGGGCATCCTTATCGTGGCACTCGTGGCAGTTCTCGTCGTGGCATTCTTCGGCCTCGTCCTCAATCTCGAGGGCGGTCTTCATGGCGACCGGCTCGACGACGCTGGCCAGAGGGACGACTTTCAGGTCCGGGGCGACGGCCTTGACCCGGTCAAGCTGACTGGCTTCCAGCGGCATGCCGACGGTGAACCACACCTTGGCGCTGCTGGCTGCCTGAACCTGGGAGGGCTTGGGCTCGTAGCTGTGCGGGTCGGCTCCCTGAGGCACCATGACCGTGACGGCGACCGCGTCCCCGCCAATTTTCTCCACCAGCTCTTTTTGGGGCAGGGTGGTAACCAACACGCCAATCGGGTCCGCCCAAGCGGCCGTGGCGGCGAAAACGGAAATCAATGCGGCTACTGCACGTGAAATCACAAATATCACCTCGCAAAAAAGATACCGCTCCTCGGAGCGTGTCACGATTATATTATCATTGTGTTATTTTCGTCATAGGTATCTTTACGTGATTGCTTTAGGGCGCGAAAAAAGCCGCCGAGAATCGGCGGCTTCACTGATGGAAGCTACAGCGACGAGGTGCCGAGGAGTTTTTCCATCGGGGCTCGGCCCATGGCCAGAGCGGGCAGGGCGGAAACGGCGACGCCGGCGAGGAGGGCGGCGGCGACGGCCCCGGCTTCATAGCCAGTGAGCGGCGCGGTCAAGGTCAGGGCTGTCTTTTGGCTGAGGGAGCTGAACAGCAGCCACAGTCCGGCTCGTCCGACGATCCAGCCGGTCAGGAGACCGGTGCAGATGGTGACCGCTCCTTCGACCCAGCCGACGGCGAAGAGCGTTCGGGCCGGCAGGCCGAGGGCGCGAAGCAGCGTGTACTCGTTCTTTCGGGACGAGCCGGACCAGAAGAGGATCAGCAGGGACGTGACGGTCGTGACGGCTAGGACCGACCAGACGACTACCGAAAGAATTTCCTCGCTTCGTCCCATGGCGGAAAAGAGCCGGACGATCACCTGAGAGGGGAAAACGACCTGTCCGTCGTTTCGCTTGATAAAGCTCTGGGCGAGGGCGTAGGCGGCGCCGAGCGATTTTGGCTCTATCAGCACGGCGGTGACGTCGCCTGAGGTTGGCACGTCGTGATGTGCCTCTTCTGCTTCTTCCGCCTCTTCGTCATGATGGTCTTCGCCGCCTTCGTGTTCTCCGTGGCCTTCGTGGGCGGCCCAAATCGATTCCATCGGGGTGAATATGGCCCGGTCGTACGGGCCGCCGACGGGTGCGGCAATGCCGGTGACGGTGTAAACCTGATGGTGCTGGTGACCTCCGGCGGTCATGCCATGGGTCGTCTTGAATGTGTCGCCGATCTTGAGGCCGGTAAGCTGGGCTGCGGCCGCGCCGACCAGAGCCTCATAGGGCTTTTGAAAGGCGCGCCCTTCTTTCATTTGGAGCCAGAGGGGCGAGGAGGCCCCGCCGGTCCGAATGGTGAAGACCGTTTGGTCTGTGCCGACGACCGGACAGCCGAGGTACGAGTCGCCGAAGCCGAGGGGCGTGGCGGTTTTGACGCGCCGGTCCTTCTGGAGCTCGTGCCACAGGTCCCCGGAGATGTTGCCCAGCGGCGCGTCTTGGAGGAAGATGCTGTTCGTCGTGAGCTGGTACTGGCTTCCCTTCGCTCCGACCAGCAGGCTGAACGGCTCGACGGCCCGCGCGAGGCCGTCCTGAAGGCCTGAAACGGCCAAGAAGAGGAAGCTTGCCAACGCGCTTCCCAGCGCGAGGGCCAACGCGAGGGTGAAAAACTGAAGAGGGCGGGAGAACACGTGGCGGCAGGCGACCCGGACGACTGGGAAACCGCTCATTCTCTCACCTCCGCGGGCCGTCCTTCGAGAGGACGAGACGGCGGGGAAAACGGCTCAACAGGTTCTCATCGTGGCTTGCGACGACGAGGGCGCTCCCTTTGCCGCACAGCTCGGTCAGACAATCGAGGACGGTCTGGCTGTTCGGGCCGTCAAGGCTGGCGGTCGGCTCGTCGGCCAGAATGAGTTCTGGGTCCGAGATGAGCGCTCTGGCGATGGCCGCGCGCTGGCTTTCGCCAAGGCTGAGGGCCCGCGGCTTGAGCCGGCGCTTGTCGCTTAGTCCCAGCCGATCTAAAAGCTCGGCGCCGCGCTTTTTCGCCTGCTCGCGCGGGACGCCGGCGATTTGTCCGGCGATGAGCAGGTTCTCTTCCACCGAGAAGTCGGGCAGCAGGTTCATGATCTGAAAGACGTATCCCACGTGGGCGGCGCGCCACGCTTCGGTCTGGGGCGTTCCGGCCAGCAGGGAGCTTCCGTCGGCCTGAACGGCCCCGGCCGTTGGGCGGTACAGGCCGGCGAGAATGTGAAGCAGGGTGGACTTTCCCGACCCGCTGGGGCCGGCGAGGGCGAGCCGGTCGCCGCGGCCCAGCTCAAACGAGACGGGGCGAAGTCCGGCGACGGTTTCGCCGCCGGCGCGGTAGTTTTTCGTCACGCCGGAAACGCGAAGGAAGGGCGTTTGTGAGGGTGTCATTCTAAGGCCTCCATTTGGTTAGCGTAAATTCGGACAAGGCTGATGAAGCCGGTCTCTTCGTCCATGGCGTTGCCCAGCTCGAGACGGCCGGTGACTTTGATCTGTTGGTCGAACGGCAGGGCGCGGGCCGGCTTGGACAAATAAACGAGCACGATGTTGTCAGGCCAGTCGGCGTCGGACGAGCAGAACGGGCAGATGGACATGGGGACTTTCGTCAGCACGAAGAACCGAAGGGACGGTTTGAGCGGCGGGGCCATGAACCCCTGCATGCTGACGGTTTTTCCGTTCAGCGCCTGCGCTTTGGGGGAGAGCTCCAGCCCGAGGGACGAGGCGCCCGAGTACACTTGAGAAAACTCGAGGAGCCCTCCGCTCTCCTGAGAAAAAGCGCCGGACGCGAGACCGGCAGAAAGGGAAAAAAGGCAGAGGAGCGAAAGAACTCCTCTGCCGAAAGGGTTCTGAAACCGAACCATGCATTACCGTCCGGCAGTCGCTTTGACGCCCAGAGCTCTCATGATGCCGTAGAACACCTCGGTGTTGTCCATGACGCCCTTGAAGTACTCGGCGCCGCGTCCGGCAGCGGACAGAGGCACGTCGTCGGCCGCGTGGACTTCCTGCGGGTCGCCTTCCGGAATGTCACCGGAGATCATTCGGCCGTTCGGGTTGCGTTCCTTGTTGGCCCGGGCAACTTTCCCGTCCATCACGGCCGGGTCGGTGGGGCGGGGAAGGAAGCGGTAGTTCTCGTAGTGGTCGGGGAAGTTGGCATACTGGACGGCCAGCGTGACGTCCGGGTCCGGATTGTCGGGGAAGCCGTCGCCGTTCGCGTCGGAGAAGGTGGGGAAGCCCGCGTCGGCGTATGTTCTGACGGCGTTCCGTCCCGTCTTGCCGTCGCGCTCGTGGTACGTGCCGGTAATGCTGATACCGTGGCTGTGGTCGGCGGTGCAGATGATCAGCGTGTCGCCGTGCTCCTTGGCGAACTGGCGGCCCAGCTCGATCGCCTTGTCGAACTCGATGGTGTCGTAGGCGGCCCGCTGCCAGTCCATGGTGTGAATCTGCTTGTCGATGCAGGCGCCTTCGACCATGAGGAAGAAGCCGTTCTTGTTCTTGCTCAGTCGGTCCAACGCGGCAGCGGTCATTTCCATCAGGTTGGGCTGATCGGTGAAGTGGCCCAGCACTTCCGGGTCCTTGAGGATTTCCCGGTCGATGTAGACGTTCATGTGGTTCATCGCGAACAAGCCAAGAATCTTGTCGCCGCCAGCCTTCGCCAGTTCTTTTCTGTTGCCGGCCAAGGCGTAGCCGGCCTTCTTAAACTCTTCGACCAAGTTTCTGTCGTCGGTTCGCTTGGAACCGGCGGTCGATTTGGGGAGGAAGTACCGGGCGCCGCCGCCTAAGACGACGTCGGCTTTCAGCATTTCAGTCGCGACGTAGTTCTGTTCGGCCCGCCGGCGGGTGTGGGAGACGAACGCCGCCGGGGTCGCGTCGGTGACGCTGGCGGTGGTGACCAGTCCGATGGACATGCCTTTGGCACGCCGAAGAATTTCGGCCAAGTCTTCGACCTTCGGGTCGTCCATCGGGTCCGGCGTGGCGTTCTCGTACACGCCCATGGCGTTGACGACCGACTTGTGGCCGGTGGCGTAGGCCGACGCGCTGTTGGCCGAGTCGGTGACCAGCGAGTCGTAGCCGGAGGTGGTCAGCAGCGCCGTGCCGTCGGTCAGCTGCTCCATGCTGAGCAGACCGTTGTACTTGCCTTCGGTAATGCCTTTGGAAAGGATTCGGGCGATCTGGCGGCTCTGAAGGCCCATGCCGTCGCCGATGTAGAGAATGACGTTCTTGACCGGCTTCTTGATGGACTCCTGAACGACGGTGTAGTGCTTGACGGCCTGATAGGTCTTGCCGCCGGATCGGGCTGAGGCGCTGACCGTGACGTCTCCGGGCTTGGCGAACGTCACACCGTCGGCCCGCAGGCTGGACAGTTCGTCGGACGCGGTGAAGCCCGGCTTCTCTCCGAAGAACTCGGCGATCGGCTGGCCGTTGACCGTCACGTCGATGGCGTCGGCTTTCGCGCCCCGGAGCTCGCACTCGAAGTCAAACTTCTGTCCGGCCCAGAACTTGGCCCGGTCGATGGGCAAAACGACGAGTTCCGGCTCAGAGGCCCCGGCGATAGAAGCCGTCAGCACCGCCGCCAGAGCGGACAACATGAGAAAACGAATTTTCACTTACAGCACCTCCGCGTGAATGATTGTTTTTCTAAGCTGTTTTTATCCTACGGCGGCGGCTTTGCGGGGAGCTGACAAAAACATTACATTCCTGTTACGGTCGGACGAAAAAGGGCGCCGCAGTTTTTGATATGCTCCCCCCAAGTAGGACAGGGAAATATAAAACCTACTTGGGGGGTATTTCTATGCCCAGAAAAAGCAAGATAGACTCAGCTTTGAAAATATCTCTAGTTGAAAGCTATCTCCGAGACGAAATCAGCTGCACAGAAGCGACAAGGCAAGCGGGGCTTAGGGGCCGCGCATCGTTTAGGAGTTGGGTCCGGATTTACCAAAATGAAGGTCCCGGAGGATTGCTCGCTCAATCGAGAAACAGACATTATTCACAGGAGCTGAAATTGGCTGCCGTTCATGCCTATCTGAGCGGAGAAGGATCCTTAACGGAGACGGCGTATCGCTATGGCTTACGGTCAAAAGCTCAACTTCAAAGCTGGATACAGGCATATACTACTCATGGATGGATCCAATCGCGCACAAGCGGAGGAGGCAGCTCCATGAGAAAAGCCAGACAGACAACCCAGGAAGAACGCCTTGAAATCGTACAGTACTGCCTTGCTAAGGATAATAATTATGGAGCGACGGCACTGAAATACGACTGTTCCTATCAGCAGGTGCGCAACTGGGTGCTCCGTTATGAGAGCATGGGCCCCGCCGGCCTTGAAGACCGTCGTGGACGGCGGATTGGAACCCTGCCAGCCCGGACACCAGAGGAAAAGCAGCGCCACAGGATTGCAGAACTGGAACGCAAGAACCGCGACCTTCAGATGGAGAACGACCTGTTAAAAAAAATCAGAGAGTTAGAGATGAAAGATCGCTCTCTCTGACTCGACATCCCTACAAATACCA